>JABDJR010000540.1 GCA_013003415.1 Candidatus Eiseniibacteriota bacterium
TCCCAAAAGAATCAGGGGAAGGTTCTCGACAAACCGGGTGAGCAGATTGTCGATGGGATGCTCGCGGTGAGCCGCCAACCAGTCGAGCTTTTCGGCCGTGTGATGGACGCGGTGAATGCGCCAGAGAAAGGGATTCCGGTGCGACCAGCGATGAAACCAATAAACGCATAGATCCGAGATTAGAATGATGGCGGGGATTTGAATCCAAAGGGGCTGCTTGGCCACAAACTCTCTCGCCCAGCCTAGAGGAAGCGCGTTGGCATTCATGTACAAGAACCCAAGGATGCTGACGACCGGCACCGTCCACAACAAGTACTGACCCGCGAAGAACAAGAGATCGGTTCCCCACTCTTTTCGAAAGATCGACTGCCGATGCGCGGGAAACGCTCGCTCTAGGGGGAGGAATATCAAAAGCAGCACGCCAAAGGCGAGCGCCATGCCCGAGACGTCCATGGTTTAGGGGCGTTGTTTCTGCTGACTAGGCTCCGGCTCCAAACTATTGGCGGGCACCGAAAGCTTCTGCATTTGCGTGCTGTTTGAAACTTGAGTGGACTGAACAACCGTGTTCGCAAAGACAGAATGGGGTTCCAGTTTTAGAGTTTCCCCATCTTCCGTGGCCGCTCGCAGACGATCCATCAACGAGTCCAACTCTTGGCGAGGAAGAACCATAGACTTTGAGGTTGAGAGCAGAAACCGCATGTGTTCATCGTGGCTCATGGGAGAAACAAGCGGCGTGTAAATTTGGTTGGGTAGGACCGAGTCGGGAGCAACTCCAGGCTGAGAGTTCCCTCCGGCTTTTTGCGCATTTTGGTGGCCGGTGAGAATAAGAACTCCGGCAATGCCAATGGCAAAGAAAAGACTGGTTGTCTTTAAAATAACCTGGTGGGCTGGTCCCTCGAACAATCGCATATCGCTCCCCGATCTGGATTCTGGGTTTTGGCCCCCCATGATCCATGTCAGACTTACCCAGTTCTAGTTTTCGTCATTCCGGAGTTATCTAGGGAAACAGCCACTTTTACGGACGAGCTACACGTTGCGGCGCTACGCTTTTGTTTCAACCGTATTTTTTTGGGACGTGCTACTCAGCGTCTGCCTGGGAGTGAACTGTTTTGACGACGCAACGACGCGTAAGTTCTCGTTCGGCTTCGAAGGCTAGGCAGCCTTCTTCTCCCACGCTTTCACCGCCTTCAGGATATCGTGTTTCTGTAATAGCTCCGCATCCACATCGTGTCCGAGGACAATCTGGTTGGCGATGTTGACGGCGCTAATCGGGTTTAGTTTGCGATTTGCGTTGCGTGGTTTGTGATGGTACGTCACCGCGGCCACCACATCATACGGTAGCCCCCAAAGGCTGAGTAAGCATCCGCCCAGCTCAGCGTGCGTCACGCCAAACAACCGCTTTTCAATAACGTGGTCAGGGTCGTCGGACTTTTGCATTTCCGCTAACACTTCATTGTGGCGATCAGACATCTTCGACACTTGAATGAGCTTCCCGATATTGTGCAAAAGACCGGCCGTATAGGCTACGGACGCCTGCTCTTTGTTAGGCAAAAACTTTTCCGCCAGTTGAGCCGTGAATATGGATTCCCTCTGGTAGGTGTCCCAAGAGAAATTGGAACCAACGTTGTCGAAGGCCTCGACTACTTTTGTGGATAAAACAAGACCGCTCACCGTGTTGAAACCAAGTCGACTGACTGCCTTTTGAACGTCGGTGATTTGCACAGGCAAACCAAAGAACGCGGAGTTCACCATCTGAAGAACCTTGGCGCTAAGACCAGGGTCTTCACTCAAGATTGCGGCGACGTCTTTAACGCTGGCATCATCCGAGCTCAGAAGTTCATTGAGTTTTAGATAGATCGTTGGAGCAGGAGGAAGATAGTCAATCTCTCGTACGGATAACAAGGTTTGCGCAAGATTGAGATGCGACTGAAGGTTACAGGCGCTCTCGATCACTTCGATCACTTCTTCACTCGAACTCGGTTTCCGCAAGTATTGATGCGTGACCGTTGCGGCTCGGCTCGCCAGCTCCAGTTCAGAGAAACCCGATAAAATGACTCTAGCAATGGAAGGGTACTGCTGATGGACTTTTTCCAAAAACTGAATCCCATTCATACCGGGCATGCGAACATCGGAAATAATCACGTCCATTTGAGATTTTTCCAAAATTTCGAGAGCTTCATCTCCAGAGTGGGTACCGACTACCGACCAGTCCTCGTTCTGGATGAGCATCCGTCGGAGCCCCGAAACTACATTAGGCTCGTCGTCGACTAGGAGAATTCGCATTTGCATTCCCTTTTACGCAATTCCTAGTGAGCACGTCGCTCCGAAGGTGCGTGAAACTTTGAGTGGCTAAAAGGTTCTTGTTTAGCGAAACGTATCCTAAAAACCGTATGGGTTATTTATCGGCGGCACCAAGTAACAGCGCAACTTAAAATCGATTTAATGTGCTTTTACAAAGACCGATAACCTGGCCATGCACGTTTTTGTTTTTGCAGAGGCATCACAACGCCTTCCCCGCGTTGACAGTTTGGTTGAGGCTCTTGGTGGGACGGTTCATTATGTATCGGGAGTCCACCAATTAGGCTTGGGGCCTACATTCTCGACTCCTAGCGCCATCCTCATCGATAGCCGGCTCGGCGAAACAGAAACCGTTTCGGTGTGTGAACACTTCCGGGCCGAGAACCAAAACGACGCCGCCTTGCTCCTGCTCGATTCCGGAAATATGTCGCATTGGAAAGATTCGCAAATCTTTAAATGGGTGAATGCACGAGTCTCTTTACAGTCCCCCGGATGTTTAACCGAAGAAATCATCAAGATTTTTGATGCAAGCACCAATACTTCTGTGTCGGAAGACGACAGTGATTTGCGACTTCTCTTCGAAGCGTCCCATGAGTTGCTTTGCACCGCCGGCTTCGATGGCTACTTCAAACGACTCAACTCGGCCTGGACCGAAACTCTTGGCTATACTCTCACTGAGCTACGATCAAAGCCCTTCATTGAGTTTGTCCATCCTGACGATCGAGAAGTAACGATTGCAGAGGCTTCGAGACTCACTTCCGGAGAGTCAACTACCCGCTTCGAAAACCGCTACCTGGCGAAGGATGGTAGCTACCGACATCTACTCTGGAGCACCACCGTTTCCGTGGGGCGTCAAACGTATTTCTGCGTCGTGCGCGATGTAACCCATCAGAAAGAGATGGAAGCTCAACTAGGCGAAACAAGAAGGATGGAGTCTATTGGGCAATTGGCGGCCGGGGTTGCTCATGAGATCAACACTCCCATGCAGTACATCGGCAATAATCTGGCTTTTCTCGAGGTGGGTTTGAAATGCTTCAGTCAATCTCATGACCTTTTGAGCGAGATTGCAGAGACGGGCGCGGTGGATTCTGACCTCCTACAAAAGATCCAAAAGCTGCTCGCAGATATGAAGCGTCGAGAACTCATCGACGACGTCCCGATTGCGGTCTCCCAGTCCATTGAGGGCGCTTCGCGCGTTGCCTCAATCATCACCTCATTGCGTGAGTTCTCTCACCCCGACAACGAAAAGACCTTCTTCGATCTGAACCGAATCATCCGGAATGCGGCCGTGGTCAGCCGGAACACCTGGAGTGAGTTTGCGGAACTGGAGTTGGATCTTGAAGAAGAGTTGGAACCCTTCTATTGCTTGCCTGGCGAGCTTGGACAGGTTTTTCTCAACCTGATTACAAACGCCTCCGACGCGATTCAGGAGCTAGGTCAGTTGGAAAAGGGAACCATACGGATTCGAACACGCACCGAGGGGCCCATGCTTGTGGCGACGATTTCCGACTCGGGTGCGGGCATTCCCGATGCGCTACGACAGCGTGTTTTCGACCTCTTTTTCACCACCAAAGAGGTCGGCCAGGGTACGGGTCAGGGTCTCTCCATCTCCCATTCCATCGTCACCAAGAACCACGGTGGAAAGCTTGAGCTCGTGGATCCCGAAGACGGGCAAGGAACGACCTTCAAGATTCTCTTGCCT
>JABDJR010000421.1 GCA_013003415.1 Candidatus Eiseniibacteriota bacterium
GCCCTGATCTGTCCAATTTGCGGTCATGGGAAAAGCCAGAGGCATCCAGAGGTCCACTTCAGCCGAGCTCGTCCCTTTGTTCGAAAAGACAAACTGCCAAACGCCATTAGCGGGTGGGACCGAAGGCCCCTCGAAGGTTTCTGTATCGCTGATCTCAATGATCACCTGAAAGGTATCGCCAAGCGGGTCCGGATCGGCATGGCTTAGGAACAGGGTTCCTTCCCCGGTCAGCGTGTCCGCTTGCACCGCCCCGAGTTCATAAGGGCCAAAGCGGGCTCCCCCAGGTGTGACCACGGTGACACATAGATCTGCGCTCCGGTCGTAATAGCCTTCTACGTTAAAAAAGTTGAAGGTGGTGTCCGGGTTCGCCGGAAAATACACTGCGGAGAGGCTCGCACTGTCTTCTTCGGCCGGGGCAAGCGTAATCTCCGCGTGAATACGATCGTTGCCCTCGTTTCCGGCCGCAGCCACAACCATTTTCCCGGAGCCACTTAACGCATCGATGGCCTGATCGACGGCCGCGGTTCCATCATGAGGGCCGGCCTGAGTTCCCAACGACATATTCACCACGGCGGGGAAACCCATGGCCAGGGCTTTGTCGAAAATGTAGTCAATAGCGTCCACGAGATGATCTTCCCGGAAGTCCGTGGCCACCATGATAATGGTTGCTTCCGGCGCGAGCCCGGGAAAGCGATAGGGATCTTCCCCGCCTCCAGTAGCGCGACCGTTACCGGCAGCGATTCCGGCAACATGAGTCCCGTGGCCAATGTCGTCGGGTTTGGTTACGGCACTGGCGTTGATCGCGGCCGCATCCCACTCACTTCCATAGCCAATGCTTGGGGGTGGGCCAAAGTCGTCTCCCTGGGCCCAGTAGTACGCAATGCGTGTGGAGCCGTCGGGGTTTTGAAAATCGGGGTGCGTGGTGTCGATTCCTGAATCGATAATGCCGATGACAACCCCTTCCCCGGTGTGGCCCGTCCAATCGTCTTTCATGAGCTCGCGCACATGATCCGCTTGAACTGCGGGGACGCTGACATCGAGCAGGGGCTTGGTGTACCTGGCAAGACGTATCGCTTCGAGACCGTCGACCTGGGTAAGTCTTGAGATGACATCCGGTGAAATGGTTGCGGTAGAAACACGCCCCGCCCGAGTCTTCAGTTCAATTCCTAGCTGTGCCAGTTGAGCAAGATCCGGATTCCCCAGCAAGAATACCGGGAGCTCTTCACCCGCACTGAGATGGGTTCGGTGAGCGGTTTGTTTGATACCGCGGACGGATTTTGTGGTGCGAACCTCAGTCATGAACCCGCGTGTAAGAACACAGTCTAGTTGCGGATCGATCAGGACCTCGGCCTCGACAAATTGGGGAAAACTAAGGGTGGCCACGAACAAGGCGCAACCGAATAGGGAACCGAACCCTTTTCGCATGTGAATACTATTTCTCATAACGCTTCTTCCACTCCAACAAGAGAGTCAAGGCCTCCATGGGTGTCATCTGGTTAGGATCAATCTCTTTTAACTCTTCCTCAAGCTGATGCACTTCCGGTTCAAACAAAGTTAACTGTGAAGTCTCTGGCTTCACCTTGGCGGGCCGGAACAAACCCGTCTCAAGATCGGCAAGAATTTCGCGAGCCCTTTGCAACACCGGCTGAGGGAGTCCCGCAAGGGCGGCAACGTAGATACCGTAACTCTGGTCCGCCGCGCCTTCCACGATTTTACGAAGGAAGATCACTTTTCCGTTCCACTCTTTGACTTCCACATTGAGGTTGAAAACACGCGGGAAGTTTTCACTCAAACTCGTCAGCTCGTGGTAATGCGTGGCAAATAACGTTAGCGGACGTCCCTCAGACCTCTCATGTAAGTATTCGGTAACCGACCAGGCAATGCTGAGGCCGTCATAAGTACTTGTTCCACGACCCACCTCGTCTAGAAGCACTAAACTTCGGTTGGTGGCCCCATGAAGGATGGTCGAGGCCTCCTGCATCTCCACCATGAACGTCGATTGCCCCTTCGCAATGCTGTCCGAGGCACCAACTCGCGTGAAAACTCGGTCCACCGGGGAGAACCGAAACCGGTCGGCTGGGACAAATGACCCCATCTGGGCCATGATGGTCAAAAGCCCCGTTTGACGCAGATAGGTGGACTTTCCCGCCATATTGGGCCCGGTGATGACGGCGACCTGTCGCTCTTCCCCGTTGAGTCGAATCTCGTTCGGAATAAACTCCCCCGCGTCGAGCAGGCGCTCCACCACCGGATGTCGAGCTTCGTCGGCATCCAGAGTTGGGATGCTTACAAGTTCGGGGCGACAATAACGATGGGCGTGGGCCACATCGGCCAGGCTCCGCAGGGAGTCCGTCTCCCCTACCACATCGGCTAATCCTTGGACATTGGCCGCCTGCGCCAAAACCTTTTCACGAAGCTCTGCAAAAAGACGCCGTTCCATTTGGCGAAGCTTTTCGTCGGCTCCCAAGATTCTGTTTTCTTCTTCCTTGAGTTCCTGAGTCACGTAACGCTCTGCATTCACCAGCGTCTGTTTTCGAATGTAGCTTTCGGGGACGCGCTCTTGATGCGCTTTCGTGACTTCAAGGTAGTATCCGAACACCTTGTTGTAGCCAACTTTAAGCGTGGGGATCCCTGTGGCCTCTCGCTCTTTTTCCTGCAGGGACGCGATCCAAGTTTTGCCCCCACGCGACAGCTTGCGGAGTTCATCGAGTTCCGCATTCCAACCGTCTTTGAAAACACCACCATCGGCTAAATTCAGTGGAGGCTCCGGGACCAACGCCCCCGTAATCGTCTCACCAAGAGCGGTTAGATCAGGGGTTCTTCCTCCAAGCTCGTGCAGAGCCGAACTTTGAAACTCACTTAGGAGTTGCGCTAAACCTCGAGACTCGGCGGCTCCGCTCCCCAGGGCGAGAAGGTCACGTGGCGAGGCCTTTCCAAAGGACATCCGACCCAATAGGCGTTCCAGATCTCGGAAGTTTCGTAGGCAGGACTTTAATCCCTCCCGCCGCGTCGTCTCACGGATCAGCTCGTCTAGCGCTTCGTACCTCGCCTCAATCGGTTTAGGATCCAAGAGCGGCTTCAGTAACCACTGACGGAGGCATCGGGCACCGAGGCTCGTCACCGTCCGGTCGAGCACACCCAGGAGCGTGGTTGACTTCCCGCCATCTCCAAGGGGGCGCACCAACTCTAGATTGCGGCGGGTGGTCTCATCGAGGACCATATGCGGCACACTACGAAGGCGTTGCAGGCGCACCAAGTTCGGTAGCGACTTGCCCCTTACCTCTCTAAGGTAGTGGAGCAACCCGACGGCCGCTCCAAGGGCGGGGCCCATGGATTCCGCATCGAAAACGCTAAGCGACGGCACGTGAAATTGCTCGAGGAGTTCCCGCTCCCCTTGGTCGCGGTCAAACCACCAGGCCGGACGTTTGAGAGGGGTCTTTCCGATTTCCTGAAGGATTGCAGGAAGAGTCTCCACATCGTCTGGAAGCAGCCACTCTCCCACACGAATACCGTAGAGATAGTCCGAGGCTCCCTGGCCAGGAAGGTCTTCGATAAAAAAGGTGCCGGTCGTAATGTCGGCGGCGGCAAAACCAAGGTGTTCTTTGCCAGGAAGAAGAGCGGCTACAAAATTGTGTTCCGTGTCGGGAGTAATGGATTCGTGAAAGGCGGTGCCCGGTGTAACAACTTCAACCACTTCCCGCTCGACGATCCCTTTTGACTCGCTGGGGTCGGTCATTTGTTCGCAAACCGCCACTCGATGCCCGCGGGCCACCAGCTTTGCGATGTACCCCTCCGCCGCATGCCACGGCACACCGGCCATGGGGATGGGGTTGGCTTTCCCCTTGTCGCGGCTGGTCAAGGTCAGGCCAAGAACATCCGCCGCGACTTCCGCATCGTCGAAAAACATCTCGTAAAAATCGCCCATGCGAAAAAACAAAATCGCATCGGTATGCTTTTCCTTGAGACCAAGGTACTGCCGCATCATGGGAGTGGACCGGTTGTCGGTTGTCTTCCCCATGCTCAATTAATTCTCGCTTAGAGGGACAATCCGATAACCGGATTCCAACAAGGACAGAAGACTCTCCCCGAGGGTCTCGGCGGCAGAGCGGGAACCGAACTTACCGACCATCACCCGATGCAACCCGGAGGCGTCTTTATCGACTCGTATTTCCGACAGACCGCGATCTTTAAGGCGAGTTACCAGCTCCTCGGCGTTCTCTTCTTCCGTGAAGGCCCCCACCTGAAGAGCGAACTTCTCCTCGCGGGGAGTCACGACCGGCTCATCGTCTTCCGCCGTGGACAGAGTTTCCTGATCAAGGTTGAGACGGCTCCAGGCCAAGGGAACTTCGTAGGCTTGCGGATAGGAAGAACAAAGTTCGGTCAGAGCCTCGCGGGCTTCAATGAGGTCCCCTCTTTGTTCGAGGCATTCGGATTTCCGAAAAAGGCAAGAGGCGGCCCAGGGCGAGTTCTCTTCTTCATGACCCTTTTCGTACCACGCAATCGCGTCTTTTAGATTCCCTAGATAGCGGTACATGTCACCCAGAGCCAGATGGGCTCGGGTCCGAATGGCACGGTTGCCTGAGCGGGCCGCGGTTTCAAGATGACTCTTGGCCGAGGGGGCATCCCCCAGGATCATTTGGCAGAGCCCAACCCACAAGCTACCTTCTTCGGTTTTGCCCGCAGCCAACGCGCGCTGGAAATGCTCGCGGGCTTCCAAGATGTTCTTTCGGGCGAAGGCGATGCGCCCCAGATTCATGTGAATCCAGACGGATTGCTGCTTGTCCGGCCCGTCTTTGAGTAAGAGTTTAAGGCGGTTCTCGAAAAGCGCTCCGTCGCCTTCGAGAGTGGCACGTAGAAAACGCGCCTCCTTTTGGGTGTCCTTGCCCGCCCCTCCGGTTGCGATCAACGAGTCCAACACCACAATCGCATCACCTCGTTGGCCACTCAGAATAAGCCCGCGAGCTCGATCGACTCCATCCGCATACACAGACCAGGAAACTGAAAAGCACAGCAAAAGGGCAAGAGAAACTCCAGCCAGCTTAGCCATTCTCGGGACTCGAGTCTTGGGGCACCTGGAGAAGGGCGGTTTCTTCGAGCACAGGAAGGCTCTTGCTCTTCCCATCCTGGGTTGCGTCGAGCATACGATCGAGGCGAGACAGGGCTTCGGCGGGATCTTCGCGGTCGAGAGCTAATTTAATCCAGTGCCGGTGGGCTTTGAAATCGCCGGGGTCAATGTCTAGCGCGTCGCGCACAAAGTTTTCCGCCTCGTCAAAGTCGCCCTTTCGCCGGTGAATCTCCGCCAAAGCGAGTAGAGCCGGAGCGGAGGCCTCGCGGGGTGACCGATGCAGGAGTTCTCGATAGAAGGTGACGACTTCGCCGAACTGGCCAAGCTCAAAGTAAGAGCGCTCCAGTCTTTCGAAGACTTCGAAGGCGCGTTCGGGTGCACCAAGAGCAAAGGAACGCCAGTGTTCGATCGCCTTTTTGGTTTCGCCTCGCTCAAGGTGAATGTCGCCCAAGGCGAGATGGGCTTCGACCGCGTTCGGATCCAATTTCAGAGCCTCAAGGTACAAGCTCATCGCTTCATCGGCATTGGTGGCATGCACGCGACCCCCAACCCGACACAGGTAGCTGGCGTGTTGCTTCTTGTCCGAGCGGCCGGTCACCCGAGCTTCATCTTGCATAGCCTGAACCGCACGCGGCCAATCTTCGAGAGACTCGGCTACATGCCGCAGAGCTTGATAGGCAAAGGGGTTGTTCTTATCGAGCTGCTTGAGACGCTCGGCACTGGAGCCTGCTTCTTCGAAACGTGAAGCCGCCAAATAATCTTTGGTAACACTCGTCATGATTCGGACGCGCTCAGCCGGAGTTAATCGTGAACGAACGGTGAGATCTTTGTGAACCGCAAGCGCCTTATTGGGCTCTCCCCCGTCGCGTAGCAGGTCACCTAGCCGAATATAAGCATCGAGGTTTTCGGAATCGTGTTGAACGGCTTCCTTGAGACAGTCCAAGGCCTCTTTTCGTCTTCCGCTAATGAGAGCGGACAAGCCACGTGTGTAGGCCGTCGCCGGGGAAGCTTGCTCACCCGACCGCATCCGCATCCAACCCCATATACCCCACAGAAGGAAAACAAGACCGAGGGCAAGTATGGCAATGAGAAGCGTGGGGTCGATGGTCATGGTTCAGGAGTTTCCAACTCGGGCGTGGGGTCATCCAAGAGGTTACTTGCGTCGAGATCGCGCACCGTCATGTTCCGAAGATTGGTGAGTTCTTGGTTGAGCTGCCGGTTCTTCCGTCGCAACCCCGCCGCCTCACTCTTGGCGCTGATGACTTGGAACATGGAGGCAAAAAACCAAATGAGAATCCCAAGTCCAAACGCAACCAACAGGGCCCAAGTCATAGGAACAGATTCGAAGGTAGGCACGTCCGGGTTCATGAGATAGATCGAAACCCGCTGGTTTAGATTCAGGGAGGCGAAGAACAACAGCCCCGCCAAAACTAGAATCCCGAGAAAAGCTTTAAGAAACCACATGATGCTCTCCTTAATGGGCCGCCGGCTGAAGGGCCTCCACCGGTTTGCCAGTGAGGGTTACTCCTTTTGCGGACTCGACCTGCATGCGCACCAACTCGCCCTTCCAAGCCGGATCTCCGGGCATGAGGGCATTGCGGAACTCCTGGGTTTTACCCACCACCTGGTCCGGGTTTCGGGAACTCGGCCCGTCGATCAGCACTTCAACTTCTTGACCCACAAAGTGCTGGGACTTCTCGTGGGTGATGCGACGTTGAAGGGCGATGATCTCCGCTAAACGCTCTTGCTTTACTTTGGGGGGCACATCGTCCTCGTAGCCTGCCGCCACCGTGCCACGCCTCGGTGAAAACTTAAACATGAAAGCTGAATCGAAACGCACCTGCTCCATGGCATGAACCGTTTCGCGAAAATCTTCATCGGTCTCGCCAGGGAAACCGACGATGATATCGGTGCTTAGGGCCAGGTTTGGCATAAGCTCGCGTCCACGGTTGATCAGTTCCATGTACCGCTCCCAAGTATACTCGCGGTTCATGGCCTTCAAAACCCGACTACTCCCGGATTGCATGGGAAGATGCAGCTGAGGCATAACCTTTTCTTCCTCGGCCATGGCCACCAGAACATCGTCGGTCATGTATCCCGGATGGGAGGTTGTGTAGCGAACGCGGTGCAGACCCCGGACGCGGGCCACCTCCCGAAGGCAATCGCCCAGGCCAAACTCACCGTCCTTGTAGTGGTTCACGTTTTGACCCAAGAGAGTGATCTCGCGGATGCCCTTATCCACACACCACTCCGCTTCGCGGATAATCTGGCCCAGGGGTTTGGAGCGTTCCGGGCCGCGGGTGAAGGGGACAATGCAGTAATGACAGGCGTTGTCGCAGCCGCGGATAATGGTAATGAAGGTTTTGGTGGAACCGGGCTGAAACTCGGGGTGATCTTCGAACTGAAAGTCCTTGGCAAAACCCACATCGACCACGGGTTTCCCACTCCGCTTTTGAGCCTCTAGAGCCTCGAAAAACCTAGGGTACGCTCCGGAACCAATAACCAGATCGACAAACGGGGTTTTGGCCAAGAATTCGCCCCCCAAGCGCTGTGCCATGCAGCCTGTGACCCCGAGAAGCATCTGAGGGTTTTCTTCCTTGAGCTTCCGGAGGACCCCAAGCCGACTCAGAACCTTGGATTCTGCGTGCTCTCGAATACTGCAGGTATTCAGAAGGACCAGATTGGCCTCGCCTGGTTCTTTACTGAAAGTGTAGCCCTCTGCCAGCAACCGTTTCCGAAGCACGTCGGATTCGTTGATATTCATCTGGCAGCCGTAGGTTTCGATGTAAGCCTTCATAGTGTTCCCGTGCGGTTAAGGAAGAACCTCAAGGAGTTCTCCATCCATTCCATGGTCCGTGATCCGCCCCCTTCTGACAAGTGCAAACCTCCCAATGAGTTCCGGAGTTCCCTTAAAAGTAACGCGGATATAGTGATCGCAAAAACCGTGAGCCACGCCGTCGGCAGAAACATCCTCTACTAAAACGCGGGCCCTGGTCCTTTGGATGTGCTGTCGAAAGACAAGATTCTTGTGCGCGATAAGCGCTTTAGCCTGGGCTAATCGGCGGGTGCTAATAGTACCCGAGGGCTTCCCTGGCCAGGTCGCGGC
>JABDJR010000424.1 GCA_013003415.1 Candidatus Eiseniibacteriota bacterium
GTTCAAAACTCAGGGTCGTATTCTGTGTCATGGAGGCGAAGGTAACATGACCTTCGCTCACCCTCCTCATGAATGGCTGGGGAGCTAGGATTCGAACCTAGATACTCGGCGTCAAAGGCCGATGTCCTACCATTGAACGACTCCCCATGCGGAGAGGGGCTGCTAAAGCCTCTGCTAACGAGCAATCCGAAGGTTCACGCTAGCATCGACACTTTTATGGTGTCAACTTAGCAGCGTGAAACAATAGCCCACAAAGCCCTGTCTAGCAACGATTTACTTCAAGACTTTTATGCTCAGATCCTGGAGATCCTGGTTGTCCACCTCGGCCGGGGCTCCGTCCATGAGACTGGCCGCCCGGGCCGTTTTCGGGAAGGCAATCACGTCCCTGAGGGAGCGTCGCCCGGTCATGACCATGATCAGACGATCGAGTCCCGGAGCGATACCACCGTGAGGAGGGGCTCCGTACTGGAAGGCTTCAAGCAGGAAGCCAAACTTGCGCTCGGCCTCTTCCAGACTCATGCCAATCACTTTCATGACCCGCTCTTGAATGTCTCGTCGGTGAATTCGCACGCTTCCCGAGGCCAATTCGACGCCGTTCACTACTAAATCATAGAGTTGAGCGTGGACTTTGCCGGGATCGGTCTCGAGGTAGTCGAGGTGCTCCTCCATGGGCATCGAGAACATATGATGGGCCGGTTCCCAAGCTCCTCGATCTGAATTGTATTCAAAGAGCGGGAACTCTCGGACCCATAAGAAACGGAATTCTTTCTCGCGCCCCTCAATCAGGGGCTCGCCTAGCTCCGACCGCACCGCCCCCAAAGAACGGCAGGTGGTGAGCCAACTGTCGGCTACAAAGAGGAGAAGGTCCCCGACTTCGGCGCCGAGATGCTCGCGCAAGGGGGCGTCAATCGAGCTTAAGAACTTGCCGATGCCGCCTTCGAGGCCGGCTTCGGTCACCTTGCTCCAAGCCAATCCCTTCGCTCCGTAGCGCTTGGCAATCTCTTCCAGGTTCGTAATTTCTTTACGACTCTTCGTTGCCCCTTCGGGCACGCGCAGAGCTTTGACCACTCCACCTTTGCTCACCGTTTCGGCAAACACTTTGAACTCGCTCGAACCCACGACGGAAGAAACATCCTGGAGTTTCAGGTCGAAACGAAGGTCGGGTTTGTCGGTGCCGTAGGTGTCCATGGCATCGCGATACTTCATCCGGAGAAATGGAGTTTCCAACTCAATATCGAGACAAGACTTGAACACGTGGCTCATGAGACTTTCGAGCAAGGCGAAAACGTCATCTTCGCGAACGTAGGACATTTCGATATCGATCTGAGTATGTTCGGGCTGACGATCCGCGCGCAAATCTTCGTCTCGCAAACAGCGAGCAATCTGGAAATACTTGTCGATGCCACTCACCATGAGGATCTGCTTATAGAGCTGAGGGCTTTGGGGCAAGGCATAGAACTTACCCGGGTGAAGCCGCGCGGGCACGATGTAGTCGCGAGCCCCTTCCGGAGTGGGAGCCACCATCAAGGGCGTCTCCACCTCGGTAAAGCCCCGCTCCGCCAAATGCTTTCGTACTTCAATCGTGACCTTCGCCCGCATCCGCAGAGATTCCTGCAAAGAGGGGCGACGCAAGTCAATGTAGCGGTACTTGAGTCGAATGTCTTCGGCGACTTCGGTTTCGTCGTCGACCATAAACGGAGGTGTGAGGGAGACATTGAGAACTTTCAGCTCTTTGACATCCAGCTCGATCTCTCCGGTAGGAAGAGCGCTGTTGATCATTTCGTCCGGGCGACGGAGAACTTCACCTCGCACCGCAATCACAAACTCTCCACGAAGCGCTTTGGCTCGATCCATGGTGGCTTCGGGGTGCTTTTCCGGGTGGAAAACAACCTGAGTGATACCGGTGTAATCTCGGAGGTCAATAAACAGGACGCCACCGTGGTCCCGCGTTTTTTGTACCCACCCCATGAGGGTGACGGTCTCACCTTGATTCGTACCCTTGAGTTCTCCGCAATGGTGGGAACGGGTCCAGTCGCCGAGATGATCGGCTTCCATAATCTTTTTTTCTTCTACACTCATGGCGTCTCTCCAGAACTGAGTTGTTTACTAATAAAGCTTTCGAGATCTTTATCTTCTACAGAAAACTGTGTACCAGAATCTAAGTCTTTGAGGGTCCAGGTTCTGGTTTTTAATTCTTCTTCACCCAAGATTAGGGCGAGTTGGGCTTGCTTCTTGTTGGCTGCCTTCATTTGGCTGCCCAGTCCCCTATCGAGCACGTCGATGTCGACTCGGAACTGCTTCCGTAACCGGAGAGCTAACATAGCTCCCGTTTTACGCTCGGCCTCGGCGCCGGCCACCACAATACTGACCTCAGGCTTGGCCTGCTCGGGCAAGGCAACCTTGTCTGCTTCGAGAGCCATGAGAATGCGCTCGACTCCAGTGGAAAAACCCACCGCCGGCGTACTCGCGCCCCCCACCTCTTCAACAAGGTTGTCGTAACGACCACCGCCACCGATGGCACTCTGAGCCCCTAGGCCGCCGTGCTGCACTTCGAAAACGGTTTTGGTGTAGTAGTCGAGGCCACGAACAAGCTTGGCATCGAGCTCATAGGCAATCCCCGCCTCGTCCAGGAGATCGAGCAGGCGCCGCTGGTGTTCCTTGCAATCTTCGTTGAGGAAATCTTGAATGCTGGGCATACCTTCGACCAAAGCTTTTGCTTTGGGATCTTTGCTGTCGAGCATGCGTAAGGGATTCATGTTGAGCTGTCGTCGCATGTCTTCGCTGAGATCGGCTTCACGTCCTTTCACATAGTCGCGAAGGGCCTCACTGTAATCTGGGCGGCACTCCCGATCTCCCACCGAGTTCAGAAGGACTTTCAAACCTCGGAATCCCAAATTCTCAAAGAACTGAACCAACATCGCGATCATTTCGAAATCGGCGGTGGGGCCACTTGCCCCCAGGACCTCAGCTCCAATTTGTTGGTGCTGGCGGTAGCGTCCGGCTTGGGGCCTTTCATAGCGAAACATGGGGCCCATATAAAAAACTTTCACCGGGTTTGCGGTTTGAGCCAGGTGATGTTCCATAAAGGAACGGGCGACAGACGCGGTTCCCTCTGGGCGGAGGGTCAAGCTTCGACCCTTTCGATCCGCAAAAGTGTACATTTCCTTTTGCACGATATCCGTGGCCTCGCCCACACCTCTAGTAAAGAGTTCCGTGGACTCAAAAATGGGGGTTCTGATTTCCGCGAAACCGAAACGCGTAAACAAAGAACGCGCCTCATCTTCAACCCACGCCCAAGCGGCGGAGTTCTTAGGAAGGATATCTTGTGTACCGCGGGGTGCTTTGACACTCACCTGATTTGTCTCCACTTACTTACACAAACTAAAGCGATAACAATACCGAGGCTATCGGACAGCCAATCGGCAAAGCTGGTGGTTCTGCCAAACAAGCCCTGAAACCACTCGTCGAATCCGGCTAAGCCCAAACCCACCAAAAGAGCTAAACCCAAAGCGATCATCCGGTTCGAAATGCCGCTCAAAAGAAACGCCCGCCCCAACAAAAAACCCAGAATAAAATACTCAATCAGATGCGCCAGCTTGTCCGTGTTGGAGACGCTCGTTTGAGGAGTTACATCGGGTATCGAGGAAAAGGTCATGATCAAAGTCATGTATGCCAAAACCGGAAGCCATGCACTCACCGAGCCGTCCTTTAGCCGAGGATGCGCGCTTCCTCGATACGGATTTGCTCAAGCACCTCTTGAGGGCTTCGCGCTCGGAGAAGATTTCGTTTGAGATCTCCCGAATAAAGCATCCGACCAATTCGCGCCAGCACCCGAGTCACACCCCGGTCACTTTCGGGACCGACTACCAAGAACATCAGGGACACCGGGCGCTCGTCTAGGGACTCAAACTCGATGGGTGACTCCATGCGAAAAATAGCGAGACCCAACCGACCTGCCCCCGCGCTCCGAGCATGAGGGACAGCAATGCCATCCCCAATTCCAGTGCTCATGGCGTCTTCTCGGGCTCGTATATCTTCAAGCGTTTGCTTCGCGTCTTCAACAATGCCTTCATCCATTAAGCCCGCGACCATTTCCTCGATCACAGCAAATTTCTCGGCCATGGGAACTTCCAGGCGAACGGAATCCTCTGATAGAAGTTCTGCCAATCGAATCATCTCTGACCCAAACTCCCTTTAGTCCATGGATTAAGGCGTTTACGACGCGAAATCTGAACCGGGAACTATATCAGTCGATTGGGGCCGGGGCTACCGCCGATAGACAAAAGTCATGGGGAACCAGGAGGGTACATGCTGGCTCCCCTCTTTGGCGGGGGCGAACCGCATGACTTCGGTGGAGCGGAGAAGGACATCACGTAAGTCGGGAGGCAAACCTGGAGTCACAAACTCTACATCTTCAACCCGCCCTGTCGCACCAACCCGAAGCCGAACCATGATCTCTTCGGGGACCTGAAGACGGTCGCGATCTTTGCTGGTCAGAGGTAGTGCGCCCACAATTAGCCGTGGTGGTGAGACACGCGATTCACTTGGGGCGTCTGAGCCCTCCCCGGGAGAGCTCGCCTGCGGCGAGGACTGCGGTGTGATCACGGGTTTTGGAGCCGAAGTCTCCGATGAGAAAGCGGGCGGTTCCGGATCGAATTCGAGTTCTGAAGTGAGAGCCAGAGGGTCTTCGGGTGTGGGCACATCGTCAGGCATCGTGGTGTTGAAAGTCTGTGGTTTTTCTTCTGTCTCTTCCGGGGTTGCCTCCGGTTCTCCCGACGCCTGAGCTTCCGGATTCGGAGTTGACTCCGCCGGCTCTTCGTATTCAAGAACCACAACCGCCACAAAAGGAGCGCCGCCGGGGATCGAAACCGGACTCACCCCAGGCAACAGAAAAAGACCCGCGTGCAAGGCGACCGAAACGCCGAGCCACATGCCAAAGGCCCTCTGCCTCATCGCGCCGTAACCTCAAACGCTTGCTCTCGGGACACGGTCTCTCCTGTGGCGCGGTCTTCGACCTCAACCTCAAGATAGTACGTCCCTTTTTCAACGGGCAGGGCCAGGCTAAACATCTGCGACAGCGAATCGCCAGACCCGGTAGCTTCAAAAACAAGCTCGCCTTCGGACTTCCCGGATCCCAAAAGAATCCTGAACAAGCCTCGGCGTGTCTCTTTTTGAAGGCTGACCCGGATCAGAGCTTGGTTCTCTCCGCTCTCATCGACTTCAAGTCCGTATACCTCAAAACCAAGCCCAACCGGCTCTCCCTCTTTGTAAGTGTGATCGGGGTTCGGGAGGGCAACCCCACCGGCTCGAGCATAGGGAGAGCTATTCAAAACTCCGGCTTCGGGAAAGTCGACGTCCTTGAGGAGGGCGAGATCGCTGATCGTAGGAGCGCTACCTACCGGGAGTTCTTGTTTAGGTACCTCGACGAACATAGCCGCCCGCCCGGTTCCGTCTAAGTCCGTTGTTTCTAGCCCCACAACCAAACTGTCCGCGGCAGGGGGTAAGAACCAACGCCCCAGCAAACGACCATCCTCATCCCGCACGAAGCTGGTCCAATCAAAAATCTCCTGGCCTTGAAGCGCCCAGGTTGAATCGTAGACCGCAAGTTGGGTGATCAGTCGCTCGGGTTCATCAAGAACTTCATCGGTCCAGTCCGAAGCATCCAAGGCCACGGAGAGTTCCAATCGGCCCTCTCCTTCAGGATTCACAAACCGAAGAAGCTCGACCACCTGTTCTCGAATTGGTTCGTCAAAGGGATCTTCATAAACATGCGGGGTGGCCACCACAAAGATGTCGGCTCCAGAGATGGCGGTAGGCGGTCTAACGTAGATCCCGTTCATGGCGAAATCGATAAACCGGAAGGTAAGATCATTGTCTTCTGAGCCGTAACGCACCCGAATCGACGGTGCCGAATAGGCTCCCATGCGATACACGCTCCGGTCGACTCCCTCCTTGTAAGTCCAGTCTTCGGGCAAGCCATACTTCACTAGAATCTGGCCCGGGGCGTGCTCCCACCCGTGGATCTTGCGGTCCTCCTTAGAAAACAGAAGCTCCGCGGTGACCAGGCGACCCCAATGCTCCAGGAGACGATGGTTGATGGGGTCTGAGGGAGTAGGATCTAGGCGACGCCAGAAATCGGCCACGAACCGAGAGGAATCGGCCGCGACCCGACTCAGCTCTTCGGCCTCGGTATCCACCAGCTCAAGCACTTTGAACATCCGCACCGTGGCCGAATCGGCATAAGACAATCCGGTTTCGAATTCGCGATTCGCCTTTGGGAAATCTTCCTCTTCAAGACTCCTCAAACCCTGGATCAAATGTGGCCAAGGGTTTTCCGGTTCCATTTCCTTCCAAACATAAACCAGAGAATCAACCTCGGCCTTCTCGTCCATGACGTACTTGATTCGAACCTGCCGTTTCAACGTTGGCAAATAATCCGGATTCAGACGAAGGCAGCGATCATTGGCCATGAGTGCGTCTTCTAAGTACACCCAAAAATTGAATCGCTGGAACCGCAAGAACTCTTGACTGGCATGTTCATCCCAGATGCGAGGGTCGTTCGGGGAAAGCTGAAGGGCCCGCATGTAAGCGCGACGGGACTCGGCGGTGAATTTCTGTTTCTTGCGCAAGCGGGCCAACAAGATCCAGAGATCGGCGTCGTGTTCTTTGAGGAGGAGAGCTTCGTTCAGGAGTTCGGCCGCGCGTTGGCGATCGGAAATGCGTTTGCTGTCGGCAAGGTAGGAAGCTAGTCGGCGGCGACTCTCGACGTCTTGACGATCAGTCCGGACGCGGTCATTGAGTTCTTCAAGAACCGCAATCGAGTCAGCTTCGGAGGCAAAGGATGTGGATGCCCCCGCTTCTTGGCCGAAAGCGACAAGAATGAGGAGAGCGAGAAGTAGCCTAGGCACCCCGCGGTGTAAGTCCGTACCGCGTAATCTTGTTTTTGAGGCCTTTTCGACTCAGCCCCAGGGATTCCGCAGCTCGCGTCTTATTCCAGTTGTTCGCCTCGAGGGCCTCAAGAACCATTCGACGTTCCATATCCTGAACCGTACCGCGCAAGCCATCGCTGGTGGGAACTTGCTTGCTGGTAACTTCCGTGTTGGAAATGATCTCGGCCGGAAGCAGTTCGACCCCAATCGCCTCGCCATCTTCGGAAAGAATGGCGGCACGGCGGACTGCTTTCTCTAGCTCGCGAACATTGCCAGGCCAAGAGTAGCGAACCAATCGCTGCATGGCGGCCCGACTGAAGTTGGGGAATTCACGTCCGGTTTGGTTCTTGAACATCTCAAGGAAGTACTCGGTAAGGAGCGGGATGTCTTCAGGACGGTCGGCAAGCGATGGCACCTGCACAATGATGTCGTTCAGTCGGTAGAACAAGTCTTTGATAAACGGCGCTTCGGGATCGCTCAGCAAATTCTCTTTGCTTGTGGCGCAGATAACCCGAACATTGAGCTTGCGATAGGAAGTTGATCCAACCGGACGAACTTCACCGCGATCCAAAAGATGTAAGAGACGACGCTGTACCCCAAGACCCGCCTTGCCGATCTCGTCGAGGAAAATAGTTCCGCCATCAGCTTCTTCAAACAAACCCTTTTTGTCGATCTGAGCGCCGGTGAAGGCGCCTTTGACATAACCGAAGAGTTCGCTCTCAAGCAGATTCTCGGGTAAAGCCGCACAGTCGACCGTCACGAACGCGCCCTCGGCGCGGTCGCTGGTAAGGTGAATGGCTCGCGCAATAAGCGTCTTACCTGTTCCCGTTTCACCTTGAAGAAGAACGGTCAGGTCCGTGTTGCTAACCTTCTCGACCAACTTCAGAATGCGAACCATTTCTGCGTTCTGGGTCACCACGTCTGCTAGATAGATCCGGCGGTCGAGAGCGTCTTCGTTTAGAAGATCTTTTTTCTCTTGCTCAATCCGTTCGATGAGCGTGGACAACTGGTTCACTAAGGCCAAACACAAATTCAGATGACTCGGACCGAAAGCCGAGTGATGCCCCGCGGCAAGCCGATCGAGGTACAAGTAAGTCCGTGATGTTCCAGCCGGAATGGGAACCACCATCAAAGACGAAGCCTGGCGCGTGCCGGCCATTTCGACCCACGTCTTCCGCCGAGAGTTTTCAGC
>JABDJR010000465.1 GCA_013003415.1 Candidatus Eiseniibacteriota bacterium
GACTACGATGACGAACGAAACCCCGTGGGCGCCCGAGAAGAAAACGAACTCGCCTGGGAACTGGTCGGCGAAGCCCGCCTCCGTCTGCATGAGCGCTGGGACTTGAGTTTGAAAGCTCGCTATCGCCGGATTCTAACCAACGAGACCCTGGAGCAAGGATTTGTTGGGGTTGGAGTGGGTTACCGATTTGACTCGCCGCCGTGGCTTAAAGGGTTCTTGAAATGAGGCGCGGGCTGCTCGTTCTTGGATTCCTGGTCGGACTTCACGCTGCGTGCTTTGCGGTGAGTAAAGCCAACCCCGGGCGCACCGTTCTCAGCGGTGAAGAAATCCGGAACGCCGGACTTACCCGTCTTGCCGACATCGTGACGCTTTTGCCCGACTGGTCGGCTCAATCTCTGGAAGAGTTTACGTGGCAAACCAGCCCCGGCGGTCTGACCACCCCCGAAGAACAAGGCTTTCTTCTTTTCGTGGACGGGCATCGCGTCGATCTTGGGTTGTTCGGAGTGCAAAACCTAAACCGGCTTCCCCTTGGCATCCAAGATATCGACTTTGTCGAGGCGTTTTCCTCACCCATGCAGTTGGGCGCATCGTTTTCTGATCGAGGCGTCCTTCATATACACACGCGGGTTCCCACCCGGGAATCTCTGGCCTACCGAACCATGGCCGGCAGCGAAACTGGAGACCCAGGACCCTTTCGCTACACGGATCTCAGCACGCCAAACGTGGAGCGCATCGGTCACGACTACACCCTGAGTGTCGGCTATGGATCTGCGGACTCGGTCCAGACGGCGGCGGCGACGCTTCGCGGTCTTAGCGCGATTCACTATGCCACGGACCCCAAGAACCTTCGTCGCTATGAGCGCATGGCCGGCATTGACTTTCGAGTGCTTGAATCCGAAGGGGGCATGGCTTCGGCAAGCTATCGGCGCGGTGGGGTTTCACTGAGCCTTCTTGGGTCTGTTTCGAACCTCGAGGATGCGTTCTATCTAGAAAGTGTTGGCCGGGAGTTTCCCACCAACACCGAGTCGAGAGTGGCCAGTTTTCTTGGAAACTTCGACAAGGAACGCTGGAGGGTGCAAGGAAGGCTAAGTTTCTCCGGTGGTCTTTTGGCGAAACGTGAAAACAACTTCAATATTGATCCGAGTTGGCGACAAGACCGAGCCACAGCTGGAATCATTGCAACCTACATGCACCCCTTCTATGAACTCAGCGCGGGAAGTGAGTTGGAATATCTTGGTGTTGAAAGCGACTACCCCCTTGAATCCGACAACATCCGCGTGGTTCGGTTTTTCGGAAATGCCGGTACCTCTCTTTGGGATCACCATCGAACCTTTGCCACCCTGAGTCTTGAGGGTGGACGTCTAGATCAGGCCCTGAACCTGAGCTTGGGGCACTCTTGGAACACCAAGGGTATGCAGGTGGAAGCCCAAGCGAGTTACTCCGAGCGTATCCCCGAGCTCGACCCAAGAATCTGGCGATGGCAGGAACGGGGCTACGGGTTTCTGGATGACCTTGGGGTCGATCTCACCACGACCCCATTGACTCCATCGGAACTTTGGGCCCTCGACGCAAAGTGGTCCGTCCGAACAACACAGTCCCGCCTGAGCATCGCTCCCTACCTCAGACGTCACCAGGACCTCACCTTAAACCAAGGCCACTATCGTTTCGTCGGGTTCGATGATGCTTTTTGGGGAAACGTAAAGTTGGTCCAGGTGGACGCGGGATCTTTGCTTGGAGTTACGATCGACGCCGAACACAAACCGCACCCTTTGACAAAATTAACCACTCGTATTCACATGCAATCAGCGAGCGGTCACCCAGCTTATGTTTCTGCCTGGAGAACCCAGCCTCAGCTTCAGGGATTCGTGCGGTTGGATTGGCACCTCTTTGAAAACTTACTGCTCCAACCACGCCTTCGATTCCGATCCGAAACCCAGTGGGACCGATACGAGGCGGCCGCGGCGGAGAGTCAGGGCCTCTACCAAGAAACCGTGCCCGCAGTTCTGCTGTTTGACCTCACCGCGAAGAAGTGGGCCTGGCATCGAAGGCTCGTTGGCAGTCTTAGCCTTCAGAATCTTTTTGATCGAAAAGCCGCCTACCATCCCGCCGGATACGAAAGTGAGTTTCGCTTTGTGGTTAGTGGGACCGTGTTTTGGAACTAGCTCGTAGCCCAGGCCTTAGACGCCGCTTTCAAAGAGTTCGACGATGTTCCCGGAAGGATCCTCCACCAACACTTGACGACCCCCAGGTCCTTGAACTCCCTCGTGTCGGAAGTTGTAACCGGCCTGCTTCATCACAGAAATAAGGCCGTCCATGCTCTCAACCTCAAGCACCAAGCGATTCCA
>JABDJR010000475.1 GCA_013003415.1 Candidatus Eiseniibacteriota bacterium
GACTGGAGTCGGGCAAGAACCCGGCTGGAGGGCAACCAGTCCAAAGTCTTGTGCGATGTCGCACGACAGTCTCGCGAGAGCAGCTGCGGGAAGTGACGCAGAGGGATGAGCAGTGGACCGTTGGGAACGGCCCGGGATTCACGTCACTAACGAGCTACCGTTGGGCATTATATCAGCCTTGTCTTCGCCGTCACCCCTTTTTTGATGGGTTGAAGCGATTTAGGCAAGTCCTTGCGAGACAACGGACCAGAGGGAACACCACCTCTAGCGGCTCAAGCCTGTCCTAGGCCCTAGATCTTGCGAATCAGGCCCACAACTTTCCCCAAAATTTTGAATTCTGAGCTGTCAGAAACCTCGATCGGGCCCATGGTTTGGTTCTCGGGAATGAGTCTCAAGCCGGATCCGTTCTTCTCGAATCTCTTCACCGTGGCCTCTTCATCGATCATGGCCACGACGATGTCCCCATTATTCGCGGATTCCTGAGGCCGGACCAAAATGTGATCGCCCGGGCAGATGTGAGCATCGATCATGCTGGTGCCCTCAACCTCCAAAAGAAAGTTGCCGTCGCCATTCAAAAATTGGGGATCTAAGGTGAATCTCTCGGAAACATTTTCTACGGCAAGAATCGGCTCGCCCGCGGCAATTTTTCCCACAAGCGGAACACTTTGTCCTTTGCCCCCAGCCCGAGAGCCGACGAGCTCGATGCCCCGCGACCGATCTCGGGCACGGTTGATAAACCCTTTTCTTTCAAGGGCATGCAGGTGATCTGAAGCCGCTCGAGTGCTCTTCATCCCAAACTCAGCACAAATCTCGCGAAGAGTCGGTGGATAGCCGTGGTCGTCGAGATGACTGGCTAGATAGTCATAAATTTGTTGCTGGCGGGGAGTTAGACGCTTCATGAGTTCCTCCATGGGGAAAGCTGGTGGGACCCGAACCGGATGTGGTGCCCAGATGTGGCCACACTCATGTCCCTACTAAGATCAGGCAGGTGGGATCGACTTACGTAAGTAGAGCGTCCTTGAGGGGTAGGGGGACTTACGCAGACCTCACCTGTCTTCTCTGCTACTACTCTGACGTGTGATTTATGCCTAATGTTCGCTGTCATTGCTCATTATGGCGGTCTTTTTACACAAAACCTGTATACCTAGGGCCAGGTTCAATAAACCTGCTTACACGGGCTAGGCTGCGACCGCTGCTTGCTCACGGGTCACCAGACGACCCGCCAACCGGAACAAGATGTTCCGACCGATTTTGGGCCTTGGAAATCCGGCTGCGTGAGCCTCAGCCGAAAGCTGTTCAAGATCTTGGGTCGATCCGTTCTGGATCGCGGCGACCAAGGTCGCCAATTTGCCGTGAGTGCTAAGCCAGCTCCAAGCCTCGGCAAAGTCTCGGTGGTTTCCCACGCGAGAGGATCTGGAAACCCCTCGGGACTCCTCTTGGAGCGCCCCGGTAAGGCGCTGACGCAACTCGTATAAGTCTGTACGGGTGCTTGGTCTTGAAGGTTGTCTCAATAGGGTTTTCATTGTTTTCCTCTCCTAAAATTGAGAACCGATTCCCCGGGCTCCTGAACTCAGGCGGGCTATATACCTTTGCTGCAGTGCAATGCCTTCCGAATCCGGTGAGGGTGCATTCGGGCGGTTCAGGTAAGCCCAGGTCTCGATCCGAATTCGCTCCTCAACTCCGCCCATCTCAACCCGACTTCCCCCGTCATATATGAGTTGGACTGCCGTGGAGCAAATTCATCTGTCTTCTGTGCATATGAATACTACTCAGAAGTAGAGAGGTCAAGCTTTGAGTAGTCTTTTTTTTGTGTTTCGGATAACTACCCCTGAATCAAGGGCTTAGCTTTTGTCTCGAAAGGCTTCGAGTCGGCCGGCCAGACGCTCCCACTCAGAAATTGCGTCCGTCAGGTCCCCTTTGATCATCTTATGTTCCCGGGCCAGCTCGGCTAACTTCTCACTATCTGTGGAGATAGCGGGATCGGCCATGGCTAGCTCCAACGTCTCTTTCTCCTCTTCCAAAGAGACAACCTTGCTCTCAGCCGCGTTTACTCGGCGTTTTAGCTTCGCCTCATCTCGCTTACGTTGTTTGGCTTCGCGGTAAGCTTCCTTGGGATCGAAGGGCTCTGATTTTCCCTTCGCTCCCTTCTCCCCTTTCGCGGAAGTTTTGGCTGGAGCCGCCTTGGCGGTGAGCTTCTCGGCATGGGAAACCGCCTCCGCGGCTGCTTCCTCCTGACCTCGGGTTTGATTGAAGAGCTGAAAGCCCCCCTCGTACATCTTGCAGCCGGTGGCCGTGATCTCCAAAACATGGTCCACCACTTTGTCGAGTAGGGCCCTATCATGAGTGGCGACCAACAGAGTCCCCGTGTAAGCACCCAGGGCTTTCTCCATCACCGCACGGGATTCCAAATCGAGATGGTTGGTGGGCTCGTCCAGAATTAGAAAGTTCGCGCCGCCCCGAACGAGCTTGGCCAAGGCCACACGACTCTTCTCGCCACC
>JABDJR010000478.1 GCA_013003415.1 Candidatus Eiseniibacteriota bacterium
CTCCAAACCTCACTAGGGATCTTGTCGAGGTTAGGTAGTAAGCCTAAGGACTCCTCCAAAACAACGGGGTACATCTTCCCGCCCACGGCATCGATCCCTCGGGCATACACCGGGTAAGCCGGATCGGGAACCATCACGGTGGGGCGCTTCTCCCGGTCGACGACAGCCAAGGGCAGGTTGAACAAAACCTCTTTTGATCCATTGGTAGGAAGAATGTGACGATCGGGATCGGTTGTGACCTGAAAGCGGTTCTCAATCCACTGAGCGATGACGCTCCGAAGTTCATCCTGCCCCAAGACCCGAGGATACTGAGAAGGTTTTGCGCTGGCTTCGACCAGAGCTTTCCGAACTTCAGTTGGGGTGGGTTCACGAAGGTCCCCAATGGACAGATCGATCATGTCCACGCCCTGCCGTTCCTTTTCTTTTCGCAACTGGTCTAAACGCGAAAAGGGATAAGGACGCATGTCCCGCAAATGGGGACTCAGGGGAAGCTCGGCCGGGCTCATGAAGGCCTCAAGAACTTCAGCAGCACTTCGTAGGATTGTTCAAGATTAGCCACAGGAATACTTTCGTCCCGTCGGTGAGCCAACTCCGGGATACCAGGTCCAAAATTCAAGGCCGGAACCCCCATGGCCGTGAACTGGGCCACATCGGTCCACGCTTGTTTAGCTCGGATCTCTAGACCGGGAAGCGCACAGAAAGACTGAATGGCCGGCGATTCCAAGGATGGCGAAGCGGAGGGGGCAATATCGCTAACCTGCAGGGTCGCGTTTTCCGGAAGGAACTCTCGCAAGAAGCCCGTGGCTTGCTCTCCATTCCGATCGGGAGCGAAACGGAAGTTCAAATTAATCTCGAAACGATCTGGAATCACGTTTTTGGAAACGCCACCCCTAGCCATGGTTGCGTTTAAGACTTCACGGTAGACAATGTCTCCGAAGGCCACGTCTCGAATGGGGTAGGCGGCGAGCTTCGTGAGAAATTCGCCGGCCATATGGATGGCGTTCTCGCCCATCCACGGTCGAGCGCTATGGGCCGCAACCCCTTCAAAGGTAATCAGCCCGTGCATGGTTCCTAAGCAACCCAACTCAATTGTATTGCCGGTGGGTTCCATGAGGACGGCAAGCTCCGCATCTCCAAGCCACAAATGGTCGCCCAAAAGAGGGCGGAGTCCGTTCTTTTCGTAGGCGACCTCTTCGGAATCGTAGAACACCAGAACCGTGGGTTTCAGGGACTCCTTGGCATGCACCTCCGCCAAGGCGAGCATGACCCCCAGTCCGCCCTTCATATCGGTGGACCCTAGGCCAATCAGTTCCTCGCCCACAATCTCAGGGTCCGGGTGGTGGTTAAATGGAACCGTATCGAGGTGGCCGGCAAGCACGGTAAAAGGCGGAATCTTCTCTTCGGGATTGAACCCCAGGGCGACCACAACGCGGTTGTCCCCCGACTTCACCCACGCCTTGGGGCATACTTTCTTCAGGTAAGACTCCACAAAACTGGCAATCTCGGCTTCTTCCCCACTCACGCTGGGAATGCGAACCAAATCAAGAACAAGTTGCGCGATAGAGATGGTCAAACCCTTTCGTTATGAGCCCAGTCATATGAGCGCAGTCATATGAGCGCAATGAGACCTAAGGCGACGCGGGATCTAAAACGGCCAAAGCATGGGAGCGAACCAAACCACGCTCGTTCCCGCAATTAAACTTAATACCAATCCCACCCGGAAAAAATCTGTAAAACGATACCCCCCCGGCCCGTAAATAAACATGTTGGTTTGGTAGCCAACCGGGCTGAGGAAGGAGGCGGAAGCAGCATACGCCACCGCGAACACGAAGGGAACGGGACTCACGCCAATGTCTTCCGCCGCGGCAATGGCAATCGGAGTCATGATCACGGCGGTAGCATTGTTAGTAAGAAGCTCGGTGAGAATAGCCGTCACCACGTAGGTGATGGCCAGGATTCCCCGGGGGCCTAAACCTTCAATACCCTCAATCACATTGAGGGCAAAGGCGCTTGCCGCCCCGGTCCTTTCCATGGCCATTCCCAGAGAGATCATGCCCGCGAGAAGAAAAATTGTTTGGCGATCCACGCTTCGAAAGGCTTCCCGCACGGTGAGGCACCCGGTAACGAGCATGAGAGCTGCGCCCCCAATCACCGCCTTAACCAAATCCAACACGCCCGAGGCGGCTAGACCAACCGTCAGAATCAAGATGGCGACCGCGATCCAGCTCAGCGCTCTGCGCGGTCGCGCAGCGTGAACCTGAACCACGCTCAGCACCTCCGGTAGACCCGCAAGATAGCGCAAGCGCTCCTTCGTACCCAGGAGCAACAAGGTGTCACCAATTCGAAGCTCGGACTTGCCAACGCGCTCTCGAATGTATTCACGCTGGTGATACAAGGCGAGAGCGGTCACCCCGAAACGATTTCGAAAGTTGTAGGACTGAAGTGTACGCCGCTCTAAGGGGGACCCCGGCGGAACCACCGCCTCGGCCAAGGTCAAGCCCCCTTGGGTGAGATCCTTGAGATCAATTTTCGCCTCGGTGCGAAGTCGCAAATCGGTTGAGTGCTGAATCTGCCGCAACATATTGAGAGGCACACTCACAAGCAGCACATCGCCCGCGGCCAGAGAGGTTGCCGAGTTGGGGGTAAACCTCGAACCCCCCGGGCGCTCTATCTCCAGAACCTCAAGATCAAATTCCTGACGGAGTCCGGAGTCGAGAAGCTTCTTGCCGACCAAATGCGCCTCGGGAAGGACTTCAACCTCGGTGAGATATCGGCGCATGTGATAGTCGCCCGTCATCGAGTCTTGCTTCCTTCGATCGGGGACAATTCGGGGAGCGACGTAAATCAGGTAAAGCAATCCGGGAATGGCAATGATGATTCCAATGGGAACGAAATCGAACATGCCAATACTGCCAAGGCCGTGATCTTCAGCAAGCTTTGCCACCACCACATTGGTGGAAGTTCCAATGAGGGTGCACATGCCGCCAATGAGGGAGGCGAAGGACAGGGGCATCAGAAGTCGCGACACGCTATAGCCACGATCACGAGAAGCGGTTAGCACAAGGGGAAGAAACACAGCCACCACGGCGGTGTTGGACAGGAAGGCACTCATGGGCGTGACAATCGCTGTCTGCAGTTTTAGGAACTTGGTTTGCGACTTTCCCGCCCGCCTTCGCATCCAAAGAGCAAGGCCGTCAACCACACCGGTCCGCTGAATGCCTGCGCTAATCAAAAGCACGGAAGCAACGATGAGGGTGGCGGGATGGGCAAAGCCAACCAGAGCCTGAGCGGGAGTAGATGTGCCCGTAAGAATCAGGAGCACGATCACGGCCATGGCCACCCCGTCCGCGGGCAGCCTGGAGAAGATAAGGAATCCGAGAGCGAAGATCAGAATCGCAAATACCGCAAGGTGTTCCATAGATTCCTTCCCCTCCTTCTAGAGTACATTAGGGGCAGACGTCGGCTTTGCCAAGCTCGCCCTGAGCCAGCGGCTAGGCCCTGTCCTGTACGCAGGTTCTTCAGTTGACCCTGCCCCCGGCGCTTTGGCATCATGGCAATCGCCTCGCAAGTCCGGTCGAACAGCCCTCTTGCCCTAAAAAACAGTCTATCGGAGGTTTCCGTGTCCACCCGTACCCAATCCCCCCTTGAGGAGCACCTCGCCTACTCCCGATCCCAATTCGAAAACTGGGAAGTCTTAAAAGACGTGATCGATCAGCTGATCGACCTCATCTTGAACTATCGTCAGAGTGGTCATCCTGGGGGATCACGCTCCAAGGTACACGCGCTGGTCACTTCTATGCTTTCCGGAGCGATGCGGTGGGATATTCGAAGCCCCGAGAAACGCTTTGGCGATCGGTTTGTTCTGGTGGCCGGGCATACCGCCCCTGTGATCTATACGACCTTGGCCGCCCTTGGCGATGTCATGCGGACCATGCACGAGAAAACAGGCGACGACCGTTTTAAAATTGCACCTCACCGTATTGTTCTGTGGGAAGACCTCCTTCAGTTCCGTCGCCGTGGTGGTTTAGCCGGGCACGCGGAGATGGAAGGCAAAACACTCTTCTTCAAATTCAACACCGGACCTTCAGGACACGGCTCCCCCGCTGCCGCCGGTGAAGCCTTGGCTCTCATGCGAGCTGGCGCCGATTCCGTGAAAGTCTGGGCCTTTGAGGGGGAAGGCGGGCACACGACCGGAGCGACTCATGAAACCAAGAACTCTGCTTGGGGCCTGAAGCTCAAGAATCTTATTTACGTTTTGGACTGGAACGATTTTGGCATCGACGATCATCCCGTCTCCATGATTGTTCCGGGTAACCCTCAGTCTTGGTTCGAACCCTACGGCTGGCGCGTCGAAGGAGCGGAAGATGGTTCCCAGTGGGAACCCGTCACGCGCGCCATTCTTGAGATTGCCCACGGCGATAACCCCGACTCCCTCCCCGGCTGTGCGTGGGTGAAGACACGCAAAGGTCGAGGCTACGGAAAGTATGACTACAAATCACACGGGGCCCCTCACAAACGGAACAGCGAAGAGTTTTGGGCCTGCCGCAAAGAGTTTGCCGACAAATACGGCGTCACCTGGAATTCCTTTGGGGAAAGCGATCCGGGAGACGGGGCTAAGTTGCAGGCTCAGATGGAAGCCAACCTAAATATCGCTTTAGATGTTCTGAGAAACTCCCCGGCTTGCGAAGCGATCGCCAATCGTTTGGTTGAAGTTGGCGACTCCGTTCCCGAGGATCTGTCTAGCTTGCGTCTCGACACGTCGAAAAACCCTTTGAACGATCCGGAACTCTACGATTTTGAGAACTACCCGGCCGAGCTGTATGCCAAGCCTGGCGACAAGCAACCGAACCGGGCCGGCCTCGGCAAATGGGGTGCTTACATCAACGCTTGGAGCAAAGCCAAATACGGGCGGCCTTTGTTCCTGGTTTGCTCCGCAGACCTCGCCGACTCCACCAACATTTCCGGTTTCGGAAAAGGCCACGGCGACTTTGAGGGTTGGGGTAAGTACGTTCCGGGGGTGAACCCCGAAGGGGCCCTGGTGCCTCAAGAGATCACGGAGTTTACAAACTCCGGGTTGGCGGTTGGGTTGGCTACGGTGAACTTGTCCAAGAAACCCCTGGAAGAGTTCAACGGGTTTTTGTCGGGCTGCTCTACCTACGGATCGTTCAGCTATTTGAAGTACGGTCCTATGCGCCTGTTTGCTCAGGTGGCGCAAGACAGCGACATCAAAGTTGGAAAAGTCTTATGGGTTGCTGGCCACTCCGGTCCTGAAACCGCCGACGATAGCCGCACCCACTTTGGGATTTTTGCTCCCGGGGTCACCCAGTTGTTCCCCGAAGGGCATGTGGTCGACGTCCACCCTTGGGAGTTCAACGAAGTTCCGGTGGTGATCGCGGCGGCTTTGAAGCACCCCAAGGC
>JABDJR010000520.1 GCA_013003415.1 Candidatus Eiseniibacteriota bacterium
GCCCTTCGTCGTGTTGGTGAAGGAGCGGCCATGATTCGCTCCAAAGGGGAAGCGGGTACCGGCGACATCGTTCAGGCGGTGTTCCACCTGCGCACCACGCTTGGGCAAATCAAGAAACTCACGGCCATGCCCGAAGAAGAGTTGATGAACGAAGCCAAGGAACTGGGTGCCCCCTACGAACTCGTACGCTGGGTCGCCAAAGAGGGTCGACTCCCGGTGCCCTTGTTCTGTGCCGGTGGCGTTGCCACTCCCGCCGATGCTTCGCTCGTGATGCAGTTAGGTGCCGACGCGGTGTTCGTGGGTAGCGGCATCTTCAAGTCCGGCGATCCCGCGGCTCGCGCCAAAGCCATGGTCAAAGCCACCACGCACTACCAAGACCCGGCGGTACTGATCGAAGTGAGCAAGGGACTTGGCGAAGCCATGGTTGGCATTAATGTGGGCAGCATTCCCGACGGTGAGCTGTTGGAAACGCGAGGCTGGTAGTGTTCGACTCGCTATCGATTGGGGTGTTGGCTCTCCAGGGAGATTTTCATCTGCACTTGCAGACGCTTTCGAACCTCGGAGTGGAAGCGATTCCAGTGCGCAAGGGCGAACAACTCCAAGGGCTAGACGGTCTCGTATTTCCTGGGGGAGAGAGCAGCACCATGCTCAAGCTCATGGAAGATACGACCATGGAAGCCGATCTCATTCGGTTCAGCCAAGAGGGGGGCACCCTGTTCGGCACCTGCGCCGGAGCCATCCTCCTGGCGGCCGAGGTTGAGCCGAAACAACGTTCTTTGGGGCTGATCGATATCGCGGTTTCTCGGAATGCCTACGGCCGCCAAATCGACTCCTTTGAGACCGATCTCCCCTGGATGGACGGGGAGCCCCTGCGTGCGGTGTTTATTCGGGCCCCCAAGATCGGGACTGTAGGGCCCTCGGTTAGGGTATTACTGAAACACGGTGGAGAGCCGGTATTGGTGGAAACAGAGGATCATGGAGTCCTCGTCGCCACCTTTCACCCCGAGGCAACGGCAGATCGCCGGCTCCATCAGCTTTTTCTGAGTCACGTCCAGAAACGGCAAACACGTCATCGTCCAAAGACCAGTGTGGTTTCTTCTTAAGAACCCCTTAAATCCCGAGGCCCAACCGAACATGTTTTCCCGGTCCATCCTAATCACTCTGCTATTGAGCGTGGTAGGTGCCCAAGCTTTTGCCGGCACCCCGATGGATCAGGCTGTCTATCCCAAGGCTTATCAAGAGCTGCTTCAGAGGTTTGTGGTTCAGGAGCCTCTTCCTGGCGGTGGGTTCGAAACGCGCTTCAACTACGCGGCGGCTCTGGCCCTGGAAAACCAGAAGGCGCTTCGCGAAGAGATGCGTCAGCACTTCCTTGCCGTTTCTCCCAACGCTCTTGGTCCAAAAGCGCGATACGCGTGGGCATCCAACGCCTACAACTTTTTTGTGATCGACTTGATTCTTGAGAACTACGACGAGGGCAAGTTGGGATCGATTTCCGAGATTGGAGAAGAGAGCTTCTCTGTTTTCACGGAACCATGGTTTGACATTGATGGAAAGCGCTATAGCTTGAATGAGTTTGAAGCGCACTTCTTGTTTCTCGACATTGACCGCAACTCAGACACGGTCCCGGCTGACATCGACCCTCGTTATCACTTCGCCATCGTCTGTGCGGCAAAGGGCTGTCCGTCCCTGTGGCCGGAAGCCTTCGACCCCGCAAAACTCGATGAGCAGTTGAATGCAGTGACGCAAAACACGCTCAAGAGTTCCCGACATCTGCGCATCGATGATGCCGGAGTGCATGTCTCCAAGATCTTTGAGTGGTATGCGGCTGACTTTGGCGGCAGCATAAGGGAGTTTCTTCTCCGTCATGGTCCCGCCGACCTCAAAAAACTCGCTCCCGATTTTGCCGTGCACACCGATATTGACTGGGATTGGTCTCTCAACCGCCCCTCCCAGCCTTAGTTTTTGGTTTTTTCCCCCAAAAACTTCAGATTCTGAGCTCCGCCGTCGATAACAAGAAACCTCTGCGCGTGACGTAGGGGTAATGAGGAGTTTTTTAGAATGCGTTTTGAATCTGAGTATGCCCAGGAACGTCTGACGCTGGCTCTCATGGCGCTGGCGGCGGTTGTCGTTTGCTTCGTTTCCGGTTGGGTCTAGTTCACCCCGTTGCCTCTTGGGCGACTGGAACAACAAAAGAGTCTGACGAAGTCGGTTGAGTCGGACCAAAAAAATTTCATTCCTAGAGATCATTCGCTAGAGTCCTGACAAGGAGGATTCATGCGGATTGGTATAGATCTTGGCGGAACAAAAATAGAGGGTATTCTCTTGGCCTCGGACGGTCAGGAGCGTGGCCGCAAACGTGTGGCCACTCCCCGTGGCGACTATCCCGGCACCCTTCAGGCCATCCTTCTTCTTATATCCGAACTCACCCCTCCCGATACGCAACCAACCGTTGGCATAGGCACTCCCGGAGCTCTTTCGAAACGAACCGGTCGCCTGAAGAATGCGAACTCCACATGGTTGAATGGCCAACCGTTTCAGAAGGACCTGGAAGCACAGCTTGGTCGCAAAATCCGCATGAGCAACGATGCAAACTGTTTTGCTCTGTCGGAGGCGGTCGATGGAGCGGGCGCCGAGGCGGAATCGGTTTTTGGAGTGATCTTAGGCACCGGAGCCGGCGGC
>JABDJR010000561.1 GCA_013003415.1 Candidatus Eiseniibacteriota bacterium
TCTCTATAGCCTGCTAGTCTTGCGTACGGTGCATGATGGAAGCAATGGAGCAGAGTTTGTTCCCCAGATTGCGGTCTTGACCGCGCTTCTGCTAGCCGTGATCAGTGTGACCGTCCTGATTTATTTCATCCACCACATCCCTGAGAGCATCAACATATCCAACATCGTTGCTGGGGTAGGTAAAGAGCTCCTGGGCTGCATCGATGGGCAGTTTCCCTCCCGGGTGGGCACGCCAAGCCGAGAAACCCCGGTCCAACTAAGAGAGATTCCTGCGCATTTGACCGAACGGACGCTAATCAAAGCCAATCAAAGCGGATACATGCAGATTGTTGACGCCGATAGCCTGGTTGAGGTGGCGCGCGATGAAGACTTGATTTTGGTTCTGAAACAGCAGCCGGGTGATTTCGTTACCCCAGGCACCACCTATCTTATTGCCTTGAGCGCAACCGCGCTTTCCAAAGAAGTCATTGGCGAAATTCGTTCCGCGTTTGTTTTGGGGAACCAGCGGACACGAACCCAGGACATTCGCTTTCACATAGACCAGCTGGTGGAGGTTGCGATGCGGGCCATTTCTCCGGGCATCAACGATCCTTTCACTGCCATGAATTGCATGGACTGGCTCCAGACCGGACTTGAAGAGTTTTCGAAACGCGATCGCCCCGATGAGTATCGATTTGATGAGGCCAAAAATCTCCGACTAGTCGCGGAGCCGATCTCCTATGAAGCTCTACTTGCCCTAGTTTTTGATCAGCTCCGCCCATACACGACGGTTGATGCAAATGCCGCCCGCCACATGATGGACATGTTGGCTCGGCTCATCTTGGAAACATCCAACGTTTCCCAGAGGAAGCTACTCTTTCATCACGCTAAAATGCTGAGAAGAGAATGCTGTCGGCGGTTGGAGGATAGGGCTGTCTTAAGCGAGATTCTTGAACGGTACCGCTACATCATTTGGATGCTCCGCGACGCGCAATACTGCGATCGAGTGACTAGGGCCGGAGAATGGGTCAAAAATAGACGCTAAGAATCCGCCGGGTAAAGAAGGCCGGGTAAAAAAGAAGGGGGCGCGTAGTCGATCAGAAATCCTGCCAAGGATGGACTCCCGATTTTCCACACGCCCCCAACCTGCTGCTCTTTTTCGCTCACTAACAACTTTGGAGGTGTTGTTTTTACTAAACGCTCGCGGAGTTGTTCGAAGCCTTACCAGATGGTGATTTTGACTTCGGTGTCTCCGTCAATCACATGTACCACGTTACCGGTGGTTGTATTCGAGAAAGAATCCAAAAGATCTTTCGCGTTAAAAGTTTCGTCATCGATCCGGTCGATGAACCGCCGAGCGGCCTTGATCGGCATCTTGGCCCTCACCATGGTGCCGTCGTCGTCCACCTCCACGTGGAAGTGACGCCCGCGCTTTTCAACCACAACCTCAGACTGCCCGTCTTTCACTCTCACAAACTCACCATCCGGTGCGTGGTCGAGCTCCCGCAAAACCTTGTCGATCGCATCGCGGTACTGATACAGCTCGGGCGATTCCATGGTCATTTCGTCTTGCGGTACAAAGTTCATGGCGATCTTGGCCAAGGTCACCGGCACCGGAACGATAATGCGCGTGTCGCCGTCTTTCACGTCCACGATCGCTGTATCGGTGGTGGCGATGAAGGCGCCCAGTAAGATGAAAGGAATGGCGGCGATAATGCCAATTTTTGCAAACATAGTGGCTCCCCGATTTGTCGCCCCCGAAGGGGCGGGTCAACCGTTAGTCAATCCAGATACGGATGTGCTCATCGCCATCTTGAATCGACAGCAATTCGCCTTTGTTTGCTTCCCGTAATTCTGCCAAAGCACCAGTCAGATTCAGTTGCTCACCGTCGCCTTCAAAAAGCGTGTCGACCACGTGAACCGGAATGCTCATGCGAACCTTCTCCGTGTTGTAGGAGGTGTCATCGACCTCCACAAAGACGTTGTCGCCCTTGCGATAGATATGAACGCGCTCGTTGTCCTCAACTACGGTGACAAAGTCGGCATCGCCGGCGTCACGAAGTTCTTTCCACATGCGTCGCATGTCTGCGATGGAAACGTCGCAGTTATCTAACTCAATTTGGCCTTCGGCCGCGAGTTCATCTTCGGCGACTTCAAGAGCAACCTCGACCAAGGACAGGGGCAGGTTGATCTTGACCATATTGTCTTTGTCGCCGGCATCGGTGATCTCGATATGGATCCAAGGCTTGTCCCCGGCGCTTGCTGTCAGCACGCCACCGAATAGGAACGTAAAGGCTAATAGCCCGGCGAGTAGGCTCTTCTTAAACATGTGCAAACCTCCTTGAGGGGTAAAGCGAGTAGGGTGGCCCGTAGAGTGGGCTGTCCCCCCTAGTAATTCATAAGACACAAAAGCTGGAGGCCATGTTTCATGAGACCGGCACAACTCGTTCGATGGCGCCTTGAGAACGGTGAATGGAGCCAAAAAAAGAGCCATCCCCTGCTCAGGAATGGCTCTAAATCTTTTCTTAGCAACGAATTGGCGAGAATTAGCCTCCGGAGAGGGCTTTTTTCACGTAATCGCCCACTTCTTTACCGTTCACCTGGGCTCCGTACTCGCTCAAGACCGCCTTCATCACCCCGCCCATGTCCCTCATGGAGCTGGCTCCGGTGGCCGCCACCGCATCGGCTACGATTTTCTCCAGGGCTGACCCGGAGATCTGCTCGGGCAGATAGCCCTCCAGCATGGCCGCTTCGCCTTTTTCTTTGTTAGCCAGATCGTCGCGGCCGGCCTCGGTATATTGCTCCGCGGATTCCTGGCGGCTCTTGATCGCCTTTTTGATCACCGCGATCACCTCGGTGTCGCTCAGGTCGTCGCCCTTTTCGATCTTGGCGTTCTTAATCTCAGAGATGGTCATGCGAAGGACGGTGAGACGTTCGGAGTCTCTCGCCTTCATCGCCGTTTTGACATCGGCTTGCAGTTTTTCGAGCACGTTTTCCTCACTGGTTGGTCGGTGGCACCGATCCGGTGCCAATCACCGAACGAGGAAAGAACCTATCAAAGCCGGGCCTAGGGATTCAACCAAAGACCGGAAAGCCTGGGCTCTACCGACCACGCCATGAGGGCGGCGGGGATGAGGTCGCGACGGCGGGGGAGGAGCATGTAACGGGGCTGCCACTCGGGCCGGAATTTGTTTTTGAAGCGACGCAGTCCGCCGAAGTTGTAAGGGACTAGCGTCTGCAGCACCCGGCGCGCAGCGGCCAGGGAATGGTGAGTCCACCCCGAGGCACTCACTTCCGAAGCTAAAGGAGAAAGCCCAAGATTCAACATGCGATAGCCACATTCTTGGTGATGAAGCGCCAGCTCGACCACCAGCAGATCCATGATTCCGGTTGGGGCCGAAGGGAGGTGACGGAGAAGGTCGAGTCCCACCGCGTTTCCGGAAGCAGGATAAAAGCACGAGGCGAAAGCCTGCACCTTCTCACGGGCGTCACGCACCACCGCCACCGAACATTGCTCAAGGTAGTCGCGATCAAACCAGCCCAAACCGAACCGCGATTCACGAAAACGTTTTGCCGCAAGCCACCCCTGGGAAACAGCGCTCAAAAGGTTCAGTTGATGCGGGGAATGCGGCGCCTCCCAAAACTCGAAAGTCAGCCCCTGGCGCAAGAGCCGAGACCGGCTTTGGCGCAGAGACTTGGTGCGTCCGCCCTCCAATCCAAAGCTTTCCAGGTGAAGGTGACCCTCCTCGCCAATGGGAACGCTGACCAGGCCGAGTTCCTGAGCCACCGGCAACAAGGCCTG
>JABDJR010000569.1 GCA_013003415.1 Candidatus Eiseniibacteriota bacterium
AGTGACGGGTTTCCGTCTGGTACTCCACGTGAGCGGTGGCAATCGTGATGCCACGTGCTTTTTCTTCCGGGGCCTTATCAATCTGATCGAAGGGGATGTAATCGGCGAAACCCTTCTTCGACAATACCTCTGTAATTGCGGCCGTCAACGTCGTCTTACCATGGTCCACGTGACCAATCGTTCCCACATTGACGTGCGGCTTTGTGCGCTCAAATTTTTCCTTACTCACTCTTTATTCCTCCGAGAAGCGGCTGCCACTGGCGCCAGCATCCCCGCGTTCGCGATGGTTAAACAACTCCTCGAATCCGAGTCACCAATTGAGATTGGAGCTGATCGGATAACAAGTCATAGTCTCTGAACTGCATTGAAAAAACGCCCCGTCCTTGAGTAAGGGAACGGAGACGATTGACGTAACCAAACATTTCCGAGAGAGGCACCTGGGCATCGATGACACGAGCTTCGCCGCGTGTTCCCATGCCGGCAATTTTGCCTCGCTTAGAACTCAAATCACCCATCACATCGCCCATGTATTCCTCGGGCACAACGACCTCAACATCCATGATCGGCTCGAGCAGACGGGGCTCAGCTTTGAGACAAGCTTCGCGGAACGCCTGAGCGGCTGCGATCTTGAACGCGATGTCGGATGAGTCAACTTCGTGAAAAGAACCGTCGAGCAGCGTGGCTTTGACACCCAACATGGGGTAACCCGCCAGGACACCATTGTCGAGAGACTCAACAATGCCTTTTTCCACCGCCGGAATGAACTCGGTGGGGATTGCGCCGCCTTTGATTTTGCTGTGGAACTCGAAACCGGCTTTGTTGGGTTCGAGCCGAATATGGACGTCGGCGAATTGACCTCTACCACCAGTCTGACGAGCAAACTTGGTGCGCTGCTCGGAGGCCGTAGTAATGGTTTCGCGGTAGGCCACCTGAGGCTTACCAATGTTGGCCGCGACATTGAACTCGCGACGAAGACGATCCACGATAATTTCAAGATGAAGTTCGCCCATTCCCTGAATGAGCGTTTGCCCCGTTTCATCGTTCGTTTTAACACGGAACGTGGGGTCTTCTTCAGAAAGCTTTTGGAGCGCGATCGTAAGCTGATCTTCGTCAGCCTTGGTTTTAGGCTCGATCGCAACCGAGATCACGGGCTCAGGGAAGCGCATGGCCTCGAGGAGCACCGGATGTTTCTTCTCGGCCAAGGTGTCGCCGGTGGTGACACGCTTCATACCGACCGCAGCCGCGATATCGCCGGTGCGGATTTCTTTGAGTTCTTCACGCTTGTCGGCGTGCATGGCCACCACGCGCGAGAGCCGATCGGCCTTGCCTTGGGTGACATTAAAAACTTGATCGCCCACGTTCATGGTTCCGGAGTAAACCCGGAAGTAAATGAGTTTTCCGACATAAGGGTCGGTACTGACTTTGAAGGCCAGCGCGGTGAACGGGGCGTCGTCATCGGGCTTAATTTCAATGGGCGCTTCCGTATCCGGGTGAAGACCCTGAGCCGGAGCCACATCGTTGGGCGCGGGAAGAAAGTCAACCACACCGTCGAGAACCTGTTGGACGCCTTTATTCTTAAAGGCAGAGCCTGAAAACACAGGAACCAAGGAACCGGCCAAGGTCCCTTTGCGCAAGGCGGCGCGAATTTCTTCGGGCGTAACCGCTTCCCCTTCGAGATAACGAGACGCCAAGCTATCGTCATAATCGGCGGCATCTTCGATCATTTGCTGACGGGCCTCGGTGGCGCGGGCAGCGTAATCGGCAGGGATCTCGGTCTTTTCAAAGACGCTTCCGTCTTCTTTCTCGTTGTAGGTGAGATAAACCTCTTCGATGAGATCGATGATGCCAAGGAAGTCATCTTGATCTTTCACCGGAATCTGAACCGCAACCGGATGAGCACCCAAGCGATCTCGCATCATGCTGAGCACGTTGTCGAAATCGGCGCCGACGCGGTCCATTTTGTTCACAAAAGCCATGCGGGGGACTTTGTATTTGTCGGCCTGTCGCCAGACCGTTTCGGACTGAGGTTCCACCCCAGCCACCCCACAAAACACAGCAACGGCCCCGTCGAGAACTCGAAGGGACCGTTCAACCTCGACCGTGAAGTCGACATGGCCAGGAGTATCGATGATGTTGATTTTATGGTCATTCCAGGCACAGCTCGTCGCGGCGGACATAATGGTAATGCCGCGCTCGCGCTCTTGATCCATAAAGTCGGTGGTGGCACCGCCCTCGTGAACCTCTCCCATGCGATGGATACGTCCCGTGTAATAAAGGATCCGCTCGGTCAGAGTCGTCTTACCAGCATCGATGTGAGCCATGATGCCAATGTTACGAATCTGTTCGAGAGCGATTTTACGCGCCATCTTGGACCCTTTGGTTCGGGAAGGCGAATTCGCCTTTTCCGTGACCGTTAACAAATCGAAATTCCTTACCAGCGATAGTGGGCGAAGGCTTTGTTGGCCTCAGCCATCTTGTGAGTGTCTTCACGCTTCTTGATCGCGTTGCCTTCGTTGCGGGAGGCGGCGACCATTTCGGCGGCTAGACGCTCGGCCATTGTCTTTTCCGGACGTTGGCGGGAGTACAAAATCGCCCACCGCAGGGCCAAGGTGGTCCGACGCTCTGCGCGAACCTCGACCGGGACCTGGTAGGTGGCACCACCAACACGACGGCTCTTCACCTCGAGCTGGGGCTTGATATTGCTGATTGCGGTCTTGAAAACGGTGACGCCGTCCTGACCGGTTTTTTCCGCCATAATCTCAATTGCGTCATACATGATGCGCTCGGCCACGCTCTTCTTACCCGCTGACATGAGCGCGTTCACGAAGCGACTGACCAAAAGACTGTTGAACTTAGGGTCGGGAAGGAGTTCCTTCCTCGGTGCATAGCCTTTACGGGGCATAACCCATTTTCCTCTTCTATTCCGACCAAAGCGCACGTACCCCGAGTGTGTTACCCACTCAGACATCAACCCCCTCGAGTTGAACGGCGTACTTATCCGCTTGGTGCGGTTGTTCGTTTCTTCTTCAATGCGTTGGTCCCGGGGTGGGATCAACGTTGGACATAGCGGAAGCTTGGGAGCTTTCCACGTCGCCCTATGGTGCCTCCGGCGATGACCTAAACCTCATCATTTTTCCTGAAGCTTAAGCTTAAGCCTCACTGAGGTTTACACGCCCGGAGGGACGTTTAACTCTTCTTCGGTTTCTTTGTTCCGTACTTGGAACGCGAGTTCGTACGACCGTCGACGCCACTGGCATCGAGCGTTCCGCGAACAACGTGATAGCGAACACCCGGCAAATCCTTCACACGACCCCCGCGGATCATGACGATGGAGTGCTCCTGGAGGTTATGACCTTCACCAGGAATGTAGGCTGTCACTTCTAAATTGTTTGTCAGCCGCACACGAGCGACCTTACGCAAGGCAGAGTTTGGTTTCTTAGGTGTCGTCGTATAAACACGGGTACACACCCCACGCTTTTGGGGGCAGGCCTTCAGGGCCGGGGCCGTGGTTTTCTTGATGACGCGTTTCCGGCCCTTACGGACCAGCTGATTCAATGTAGGCAACCAAAAACTCCTTCTAACGTCTCCGAAAGCCTTCTTCGCTTCAAAAACCCCGTTTTTGGGGCGCAAAATGCCGCTAAATTCGAGCCGGGAAATAAGGCTAAGATGCTGCCCTGCAAAGGTTTAGCGGAAAAAACGAAGGCCTCGGCTAAAATGCACAAGGGGAAGATCTTACGCAGACCCCCCTCGGTAGTCAAGATTTTTCACCCAAAAGGCGAAAAAAAGCTAAAGTCCGCCCTTCTCCGTACTTGCCGGCCGCGGATAATACCCAACAATGGGCGCTGTGGCCACCCTCAACTCGCCCTTTTCGAGGCTGATTCACGAGCGTTCCAGATCCAAAGGCCTCTGACCGGGTCAGCAGTCCTTAACCAAGAAGAGTCAGTCAGCTAACCGCTAGCGGCAGAATGAGTTAAGCCCAACGGTCCCTTTCTAGAGTAAATCAGAGCAAAAGAAAAGCCCCGCCGCGGGTGCGACGGGGCCTTCTATTATGCGAGCCTGAGAACCTATTTCGAAAGAACGATCTTCTGACTCTGAACGCTGCTCTCGGTGGTCACGTTTAAGAAGTACACACCGGAAGCCACGGGCAAACCCGTATCCGTGCGCGCGTTCCAAGGAATCTGATAAGAGCCCTCCTGAACCACGTCGTCGATCAAGGTTTTAATCTTGCGACCACGAAGGTCAAAGATTTCGGCTTTGATCTTTTGACGCACCGGCGTTTCAAAACGAATAGCCGTCTTCGCCATAAACGGATTCGGCGAAGCGGGCAGCAGTCTCAAGCGAGCGATTCCGCCCCCGGGAATTCCCAAGGTTCCGCCGGAATCAAAAATTTGCAAATCATCCACCGCGGCCTCAACGATCGAACCACCCCCCACGTCGGCGGCAAGGAAACGGAACCGCACCTGGTTGGTGATGCCGATGAAAGCATCGAGGTCGAAGGTTTGCTCAACCCAAGAGTTGTCCGAGACGAGCGTGTTTTCAAGATCCACCCAGCTCGTTCCTCCATTGTCAGAGGCTTGGGTAATCCAAGGATCGCTATTGGGGTTGGCTCCGCCATCGTTGATGAACCAGCGGTAGTAACTGAGCTGTGGATCCGTGGTACCGCTCAAGTCGTAAATGGGGCTCAGAAGAATCGTGGTCCCGCCATCGACGTCGTTAAAGCCAATGCTGCCACCCACAAGACCCGTGACAAAGCACATGGTGCCGGGGTCGGAGTGATCGTCTTCGGGCTGAACAAGGCCGCCGCCCGTTCCCTCAGGATCACCCAATTCCCAAGTGCCCGTTCCCGCGGCCTGATCAACAACCCAACCGGTGCCGACTTCCAAGTCATCCGACTCATAAGAAGTGAGCAGGATGAAATCTTCATCGTAGGTTTGGCCAACCACAACATTGAGATTGCGTGTTTCCGGTGCATAGCCGAACTCGTTCACGATGAGATCGTAAGTTCCGCCCGGCACATTAGAAATCGTGTATTCACCACTCGCATTCGTCGTCCCGGAGAGAGGACTTCCGGAAAGCTCGACCAACACCCCGGATAAGGGGCTAACCGAGCCGAACTCGCCGACAAAGCCCGTGATGGTCCCTGAGGGCAGGGGCACCAAGTCGACATCAACCAGAGAGACCACATCGCGAGTCACGTTGACGTTGACGGTCTTCGCAAAGTACCCAAACTTGGAATACTGAATGTCGTAGTTACCGGGGGGCAGCTTGAACTGATAGAACCCGCTCGCTACCGTCTCGATCGTGTTGTTGCCGCTGATGATGGTGCAGGAAACCCCATCGAGAGGTGCGGTAGAAACAGAGTCGGTTACCGTACCATTCACGGTTCCGATGTCGGGATCGAAGTTAAAGGTATAGAGCCCGGTATTGATATCGCTCACATAGATGGTTCCCGAGGGCGAAAAAGGATAGGCCCCCCAGGCACCGTCAAAACCAGACCCGCTTCCGGGAAATGTGTCGAAGTAACCCACCCGTTGCGGGAACCGGGGGTCGCTGATGTCTAGAATCTGCAAGCCGCTGCGATACCAAGAGATGTAAGCGTAGTCGCCCAGAACATGCACGTTGTGCACGATCGAAGTGGGATCATCGGGGTTAAGCCACTCCGACACCGGCACAATATTATTGGGGTCACTCACATCGTAAATCCCAATATGCCCCCCGGATACTTCATCGGTCGTCAACACATGGCTACCGTCGTCGGTCAGCCACGTATTGTGAGTAAACGCACCTGGGGTGACTTGAGTATCAAAGGAGGGGTTCAAAGGAAAGGTCGTTGCATCGATGGTATAGAGCAGGCCATCAAAAATAGCCGCGCCGTAGGCAATACCATCTCGCACATAGGCATCGTGCAAATAGGTTTCGTTGAACTGCCCCAACAAGGTTGGGTTTTCCGGATCCACCGAGAGGTCTAGAGCCAGAAGACCGCCACTCCCCACATTGCTACCAATAATGTAGAGAACCGCATTGGTGGTGTCACAATAGACATTGTGGGCAGTACTGAAGTGGGTGGAGTCGTCCTTCACCTTGGTTGGGCTCAGGGGCACACTAAGATCGATGATCAAAAGACCATCGCCGGTTTCGTTCACCACATAGGCGTAGTCGCGATAGGTTTTGATGTCGCGCCAGGTGCTGGATGGCCCCGGATAAAACGCCAGCTCGGTTAATGAAGTCGGATCGGTGGCGTCGATAACCGTGGTACCAAAGCGCGTGCCCATGATCGCCAACTCCGTGGTGTCTGGAGCAGCGGCACGGTAGCCCCAAATATCACTGTTAAAACCGTAGTCTTGTCGGTTGCCGAGTTGCGTCACGTTGAGTTGTGCGACGGCGGCCAAGGGCAAGAGCATGAGAAC
>JABDJR010000574.1 GCA_013003415.1 Candidatus Eiseniibacteriota bacterium
CCTAGAAAGTTTCTCCCCCGCCGACGCCCTGGGCGAACCGGGAAAGCCCCCCTATACGCGCGGGGTCTACCCCAACATGTATCGAGGTCGTCTTTGGACCATGCGCCAGTACGCGGGATTTGGCGACGCCGCCGAAACCAACAAACGATTTCGTTATTTGCTGGACCAAGGCCAGACCGGTTTGTCGGTTGCCTTCGATCTCCCCACCCAAATGGGTTACGACTCCGATCACGCCATGGCCATGGGCGAAGTGGGAAAAGTTGGCGTGGCCATCGATACGGTGGATGACCTGCACCGCTTGCTGGCTGAAATTCCGTTAAATCGCGTGACCACGTCCATGACCATCAACTCGACGGCCGCGATTCTTTTGGCCATGTATTTGGTGGTGGCCGAGGAACAGGGCGTGGCTTGGTCTGATGTGGGCGGCACCATTCAGAACGATCTGTTGAAGGAATACATTGCCCGGGGCACCTACATTTATCCCGTGCAGCCTTCCCTGCGACTAACCACCGACATCTTTGCTTTTTGCCGCGATAACGTTCCGGGGTGGAACACGATTTCGATATCGGGTTATCACATTCGAGAAGCGGGCTCGACCGCAGCTCAAGAGTTGGCCTTCACCATGGCCAACGCCAAGGTGTACGTGCAAAAGGCGATCGAAGCCGGTCTCGACGTCGATGATTTTGCTCCCCGGCTTTCGTTCTTCTTCAATGCTCATTCGAACTTGTTCGAAGAAGTGGCGAAGTTCAGAGCCGCACGACGGCTTTGGTACAAGATCATGACCGAGGAGTTTGGGGCCAAGCACCCCAAGTCGGCTCTGCTGCGTTTCCACACGCAGACCGCAGGCTCGACCCTGACCGCCCAGCAGCCTTTCAACAACGTGGTGCGTACCACCATTGAAGCCTTGTCTGCCGTGCTTGGAGGCACTCAGTCGCTCCACACCAATTCCATGGATGAAGCCCTCGGGCTCCCCACCCAAGATGCGGCGCGGGTGGCTTTGCGCACTCAGCAAATTTTGGCGGAAGAGAGTGGCGTGGCCGATGTGATCGATCCCCTGGCCGGGTCGTACTTCGTGGAGTCGCTCACCAACGAGTTGGAAGAACGTGCCCGCGCTTACTTCGATGAGATTGAAGAACGCGGCGGCATGGTGGCGTGCATTGAGGGCGGTTGGGTTCAAGATGAAATTCACCGCGCCGCCTACGCTTATCAGCGCGCGGTAGAAAAGGGCGAAGCCACCGTGGTGGGCGTGAACCGCTATGAAATTGAAGAGCCGGAACCGACCCTCTTCTCAATCGACCCTGCGCTGGAAACGGCTCAGGTGGCCCGCTTGACCGAAGCCAAGGCAAACCGCGATCAAGATAAAGCCCGCACTTCCTTAGAAGCCCTGACCGCGGCCGCCCAAACCAGCAATACGAACTTGGTTCCCCTCATTGTGGACGCGGTACGCTTTCGCGCCAGCCTTGGCGAAATCTCCGATGCCCTTCGCGGTGTCTTTGGCACCTTCGACCAGCATTAGATACGACGAAGCCATACGCTGACGCGACCCGGGCGGCCAGAGCCAGGAGGTGGGCCCTGGGGCGGCCGGGCCGCGCCTAGACGTTTCTCTCGTCGTGAATAGATTCGTTTAGAATCGAGTTTTGGATGAACCTTGTCTTCAAGGACTCACCCTTATTGCAAGGCCGGTGCCAACCGTCTCTCCAAGGCAACCCCTGTGCATTGTGCTTTTAGCGTGGGTAACCGACACAAGACTGACCGCGGGTAAGCCCGAACTGACCGCCATGCGTCGATTCTCTGTGCTATTATTTTCTTGTGTCTGAAACGAAGGAACCCGGCTTGAAAAGCACTCATAAGCTTAATCATATCGGCATCGCGGTTCGCGATCTCGACGAGGCTGTCCGGACCTACACCGAAGGTCTGGGTCTGACCTGTACTCACCGTGAAGTGGTCGAAGACCAAATGGTGAAGACCGCGTTCCTTCCCGCCGGTGAAAGCTCTTTAGAATTGTTAGAGAGCACCTCCCCCGATGGCCCTATTGGGCGGTTTATCGCAAAACGGGGCGAGGGGATTCACCACATTTGTCTTGAGGTGCCCGATATCAAGGCCGCCATTGCCGACGCCAAAGCTCAAGGCATGCGACTCATCGACGAAGAACCTCGCCGCGGGGCTCACAACATGTGGGTTGCCTTCGTGCATCCCAAGTCCACCCACGGCGTGCTTTTGGAACTTAGCCAACCCATCGAGGAAGCCGTTGAAAGCTAATACCACTCTTGCCCCCAATCCTGTCATTCTCGAAGCCGAAGCCCATAGCTTTGGGGTCGGGGTTTGGGAGCCGGGCAAACGTGGGAAAGGCAAGCTGACCTTGTCTACCGAGACCTTGCGGTTTGTTCCCGAGCGGGGCAACCCGGTCGAGATTCTACTTGGCGACATCGACACCCTCAGCCAGACCAGCCGCCATAGCCCGCGAGCAAACAGTGTGCTGCGCGTGACCTACCAAGGCAACTTGGTGCTGGGCCTGACGGTGGAAGACGCGGAGACCTGGATCAACGCCATTCAGGCCTTGTCCGGTCCCAAAATGGAGAAGCCGCAACCCAAACCGAATCCCGTGGCTTCGCGATTTGAAATACAGCGGTTCCGCTTGGTGGTAGGTATGTTCTTGCTTCTGATTGTGCTCATGAGCACGGCGTTACCGCTCTTCTTCACCTGGATGCAGGCGCGGGTCAACACTCCCGCCGATACGACCATCCACGAACCGGTTCCCACCGGCGCTTTTTAGCCGAGGGTCTCTTGGCGCTTTTTTCCTTTGCAAACAAGTCGGTCGTGATTACGGGCGGTGGCTCGGGTTTGGGGCGTGCCATTGCGAAAGCGTTTGTAGAACAGGGAGCGCGGGTTCTGATTTCCGGTCGTCGCGAAGCGAAGCTCAAAGAGGTGCAGGCGGAACTTGGCTCAGCGTGTTTCATTGAACCGGGTGACATTTCGGTGGAAGGCGACGCACGCGCTCTTGGTGACCGTGCTCAAGCTGAGTTTGGCGGACTCGATGTTTGGGTGAACAACGCTGGTGTTCTAGAACGCGGCACCTTACCCGAGGCCGATCTTGCTCACCTTGAGAAGACCTTGAAGATCAACGTGGAAGGCGTGTTCCTAGGATGTCGCGAGGCGGTGCGCTTGTTTGGCGACGGACCAGGGGCGATCGTCAATGTGTCCTCTTACTTGTCGACCCATGCGGGAGCTTCGGGAACACTTCCTGCCTATTGCGCCTCTAAAGGCGCGGTGTCGGCCATGACTCGCTCCTTGGCCGTGTTCCACGGCCCGCAACAGATTCGAGTGAATGCGGTTTGCCCCGCGCTGGTGCGCACGGAACTGAACGACGATATTTGGGAAGGGAAAGACGAAGCCGAGTTCAACCGCGAACTCGGAGAGCGCTACCCCTTGCGCCGCATCGGTCACCCCAAAGATGTCGCCGCAGCCACCTTGTACTTAGCCAGCGATGAAGCCGCCTGGGTCACGGGGCAAGAACTCTACGTCGACGGCGGTATTAGCGTCGTCTAAGACTACGAGCATTAGAACTTGCCCTTTTGTTTGACCATAATTACTATATAATTATGTTGGAACTCGAATGGGATCCCGCCAAGGCTGAAGTCAACGTGCGCAAGCACGGCGTCTCGTTTCTAGAAGCACAAAGCGTGTTCTTCGACGAGCGGGCCCTAGAGTTCTACGATCCAGATCACTCCACCAACGAAGATAGATTCTTGATACTTGGGAGGAGCTACCGACTTCGAGTGCTTGTGGTCTGCCACTGCCTTCGAGAGAGTGAGGATGTCATTCGCATCATATCGGCTCGAAAGGCGAATCCACGGGAGCGCACCGTCTACTCCCGCAATCGATAAACATGAGAAAACACTACGACTTTGACAAAATGAAGGGCCGCCGTAACCCACATACGGCTAAACTGAAAAAACAAATCACCATACGGTTAGGTGTCGATGTTCTGGATTACTTCAAAGAACTCTCTGAGGAGGTTGGGATCCCCTACCAGAACTTGATTAACCTGTACTTAAGAGATTGCGTAGCCTCGGGAAGAAAACCCTCCCTTAAGTGGGCGTCTTAAGTTCTACCGTACTCAGATTTCTGCCGTACTCAGGGGCTACTTCTTAATCGTGTGCAGGCCACGCGTGGCCAAGCCTTCTTCGTAATCGCGGAACACTCTTCCCCATTCGGTGTTGTTGAGCACGTTTTCCACGCGGGCCTTGCCATGACGGGGGTACCAGTACTTATCGTGGAAGAGTTTTGAAGCAAAGAACGACCATGGCACGAGCGGGCTTTGGAGCAGGACCTTTTCCAGGGGCTTGAGCGGCCCGTGGTAGATCATCTTTTGCCCCTTCGAGGCGAAAGTGTCTTCGTTCCCGCTGAAGTGAAAGTTGATGTTGGAGATGTCCTCGCCCTGCACGTCGATATCGCGAACATCGCCGCAACCCAATCCCTGCTCATGAGCAATGCGAATGAAGGGAATGGTCATGGGATCAAAGCCCATCATCTTGGCGCTGATCGCATCAATCGCCAC
>JABDJR010000598.1 GCA_013003415.1 Candidatus Eiseniibacteriota bacterium
TTCATAGCCCTTGTGTTCCCCAATCCCCTGCTGAACGTAGGTCGAAGTCTGAAAAATTGGAATCGTCACCGACCCCGTGGTTTCTTCGGGCTTTTGGCCGGCATGAATCGCGTCTGTTGAGAATCCCATGCTTTGTTCCTTTACGATTATTTGGAGATGAATCCGATAACGTCGGTACGCGTAAGAATACCCACCGGGCGGTTGTTTTCCATGACCAATACGGCTGGGTTCTTGTCGGCGAGCGCGCGGATAGCCGCCTTAACCGAGTCTTTTGCGGTTAGGGTGCTCAAAGGTGGGCTCATGACGTCTTTGGCGGGCTGGGTCAAAATCTCGGGGTTTTCAAACACCCCTCGCATGAGTCGATTCTCGCTGAGCGTCCCACGCACAGTATCGCCTTCGATGACCGGAATGAAGGAAACGTCGTGCTCACGAACCAGGTCGATCGCCTTTTGCACCGGGTCGGTGGGTTCAACACTCACAAGATTAGGCATGGAACGGGACTTCGCAGAAAGAATGTCAGCAATGTGGACCGACTCCGGCTCAAGGAAGCCATTGTCGCGCATCCACTCATCGTTGTAGAGCTTCGACAAATAACGCTCGCCGGTGTCGGGTAGGAGCACGATAGCAACTGCATCTGCCGGGGCATCGCGAAGGGCTTTGACCGCTCCCGCAAGAGCCAAGCCACAACTCCCGCCAACCAGGATCCCCTCTTCCCGGGCCGCACGACGTGCGTAGGTGAAGCACTCCTGATCGGAAACACGCACCACCTCATCGATATACTCAAAATGGGTTGAGGTGGGGATAATGTCCTCGCCGACCCCTTCGACTTTATAGGGACGCGCCTCGGTAATCTTCTTGGTGTAGAAGTAGTCTTTGAGAATGGACCCATCGGGGTCGACACCGATCACCTTGATGTCCGGGTTCTTCTCTTTGAGATACTTGCCGGTTCCGGAGATGGTGCCGCCCGTACCCAGCCCGGCAATAAAATGCGTAATTTTCCCTTTGGTTTGTTCCCACAGCTCAGGACCTGTGGACTTGTAGTGGGACAACGGGTTGGCTTGGTTGTGATACTGATTCGTATGGTAGGAGTTTGGCGTTTCTTCCACGATCCGCTCAGCCACTTTGTAGTAAGACTCGGGGGAATCGGCCGGAACCGCGGTGGGGGCCACAAAGACCTCCGCCCCGACCGCCTTTAGAAGATTGATTTTCTCAAGGCTCATCTTGTCCGGCATGGTAAAGACAGCTTTGTAGCCCATCACCACCGCCGCCAGAGCCAAGCCCATGCCCGTGTTGCCTGAGGTGCACTCAACAATCGTGCCCCCTGGTTTTAAACGTCCCTCGGCCTCAGCCGCCTTGATCATGGCGACGCCAATCCGGTCTTTCACACTTCCGCCCGGATTGAAGGACTCCACCTTCGCAATCAAACCGCAGGGGACCTCTTGCCCGATCTTGTTCAAACGAACGAGGGGTGTGTTACCAATGGTCTCTAAGATGTTCTCTTTGACGTCCATATCTTGATTCTGGCTCATGATTTTTCTCCGGGCTGGGCTCGCTTAGGGAAGCCTCCGACACAAGTTTCAAACCGATAAAGGTACTGAGGCGGGCTCGTTCAGGTCAAGGAAAACGCCCCCAAAGATGAGTCTTCGGGGGCGCTTCAAAACAGCTATAGGGCTTGATCTTAGTGATGAAATCCCTTGGCGATCGAGTCCGCAAAGTCGATATCTGCTACGCCCTCACTGGAGTGGCAGCCTTGACAGGTTTCGATGCCCACCTGGGTCACCATCCCCACGGTCCCATGGGCAGTCCCAAGGCCGTGGCAGTGCTCACACTGAACACCCACATTCGCATCCACCCCTTCGGCGACGGGGTGATCCCCGTCGTACTTGGTGAGAATGGCATTGGCGTGGGAGGTCTCAGCCCAGGTCGTGTATTCGTCGGCGTGACAGCGCTGGCACATACCGGCACCGATGAACTTTTCCGTGCCCTCGAGCATGGCTTTGTCTACGGCTTCCTTACGCTTGCTGGCCTTCTCGCGCTCGTTGAAATCGTCTTCCCAGGGCTTCACAATAGCTTCGATGGCCTCGTCTTTGGCCACTGTCTTGCCCAGAGGCTTGCCCTCACCGTTGTAGTCCACAATGGTGTTGGCGCTATCGAGGGTGAGATCGAGAACCGAGAGGTACTGGCCTCGGTTACCCCCACGAACGAGCAAGGTGTTTGCGATGCGGTCCGGGTTAAAGATATAACCAGGATTATGTCCGACAATCACGACATCCATGCCGGGGATCTCGTCAACGATGCGACGCGCATCACCTGGAGTTTCGTGAAGGAGAACCACCGTGATGTCGCACTTCTCTTTCAGCTCCGGAAGAACCTCTCGCAAGGTTTCACGCGAATCTAGGAACGCAAAGTCATCGACTTTTTGGGTTCCCCGCGTCACGTTGAAGGAATAGCTGGAGCCACCGGTAACCCCGGTAACACCAATTTTCACCCCACCCCGCTCGAAAACAGCGTAGCGATCCCAGATCAAGTCGCCCGCTTTGTTGGTGATATTCGCGGAAATGATCTTGATACCGGGCTGCGTATCGAAGAGGCCCTGAATGACTTCATGACCTTCGATCAATTCGCGGTCGCCCGGGGTGAACGCGTCGGTTCCAACCTCACCCATCATTTTCCAGATGAAAGAGGTTTTTTCCCAGGGCTCAAAGTTTTTCGTCTGGGCAAAGTTACCGGCATCTACGATGAGAATACCGTCGGATTTTTCTTTTGCTTTGTTGATTAAGGTTGCCCGCCGGGCAAACCCGCCTAATTGCTTCTTGTGTCAGCCACAGGGTGAAAGTTCGCCGTTCACCGATGCGGTTGAGAGAATCGAAATCTGTTTGAGGTTCTCCTGGCCCTCACCGACACTGGGAACCATCAGGACAATGCCCGATGAGATTCCAGCCAGGGCGAGCCAGAAGGCCTTTCGCAGTAGCTTCATGAAATATCCTTTTTGGCAGGGCCAACTAGAGTCAAAAACGAGGGTCGAAGACAAAGGCCTTCGAAAACCGGCCCGAAATCATATCATGCTTTTCGGGCGCTCCGGCCAGATGTGTAACCGGCCTAGTTTCAATACCCTAATGGTAGTGATCTCCGTTCCTCCCCCGCGTAAAAACCCTGTAAAGGCATTGCACCACAGCCTCTTAGAAGACCGGAGAAGTACCTTCACAAAGGAGCGAATCAGGGGTTCCCCGAAGGAAAGGCTCTGCCTTTATGTCTTTCCGGAGGGGAAGCCTGATTCGCTCCTTTGTGAGTAGGTTCCTCGTCTAGTCAGAGCCGTAGCCGGCCTTTTTCAGGGCCTCGGCTCGGGTGTTGGCCAGTTCCCTGTCCTTATAGGCATCGAGATACTCCGTGACCTGGTCGTGGATCTGCGGTTTTGGCTTGATGGTCTTGCCGAGGGGCTTGGACTCACCGTTGTAGTCGATAATCGCGTTGTCGCTATCCAGGGTTAGGTCGAGAAAGGAGGTGTACTGGCCCCGACTTCCCCCTCGCACGAGGAGCGTATTGCCAATTCGATCTGGGGAGAACATGTAACCCGGGTTGTGACCGACAATGGCCACATCCATGCCCGGAATCTCCTCGACGATGCGCCTGGCGTCTCCGGGGGTCTCATGGAGCAAAGCCACCACGACGTCGCACTGACCCTCGAGATCTGCAATGGCCTGGGCCAAAGACTCCTTGGGGTCGAGAAAGTCGAAATCGTCGGCTTCTTGCGTTCCACGAGTCAGGTTGAAGGCGTAGCTGGTGGGGCTCGTCACTCCGGTGATTCCAACCCGAACTCCCCCTCGTTCAATGACCGTGTAGCGATCCCACAAGAGATCACCCTGTTTGTCGGTGATGTTTGCCGAGACAATCTTGATGTCGGGCTGACACTGAACCAGTTGCATCATACCCGCGTGCCCATGAATCAATTCACGATCTCCCGGAGTGACGCAGTCGGTCCCGGATTCTGCCATCAGCTTCCACAAGAACTTGGTCCGCTCCCAAGATTCAAACTTCTTGGTTTCGGAAAAATTGCCCGCGTCTAGCACAAGGAGTCCGTCCACTTTCTCCCGATGTCGGTCTACGAGCGTGGCTTTACGCGCGATGCCACCAATGTCTTTCTTCTTGCAGCCGCAGGACTCAAGCTCGCCGTTGAGGCTTGCCGACGAAACGATGGAAATGACCTTGGACTCTTCCTCGGCTTGGGTGCCAAGGGGAAAGGCGAGACTTGCGCTGAGCAGCAAGGCGGGGACAACTTTGAGAAACGAAACTTGCACGACTACCTCCGGTAAAACAAAAGAACAACTTGTCTTGTTGTGTTACCAAAAGCATAGACCGATGCATGCGCGAAAGTTGTAAAAGGGCGGTCAATAAGCCGTTCCGAGGGCTCTAAGGTAAATATCCTGTCAAACCACCCAGCCCGCTTCCGCCGGAACGCCCTTGTTCATACTTCACCTCTTGGAGTTGCTTCACATTGATGCGGAAGTAGAAGGACGTATCGTCCCCCAGTCGCGAACCGGTAAAGCTGGCCTCCCAGCAATGAAGATCGCGGCGCAGACTGAACGACTCGCCCCGAATATCCTTCTCCGTCATGTTCCAAATATTTCGGTAGGTGAGCGACCAATTCTTGGTGATTTGCAAAGAGAGGTTTGAAGTGAGTTGCGCATTGGTATCGAGTTCTTCCTCGATACGCTGACCCGAATAGGTCACTCCAAAATTCGCACTCCAACCCAATACACGACCTGAGGCAGGCTGGGAACCGATCCGGCTGCCGCTGTCGTAGACGTCTCCCCCTCGACGATTAATGTCCGGACGTCGCTCTTCTGCTGCCGTTTCGCTACCACCGGTCTCACTTCCAGAATCGGGACCGGGAAGCGTTCCGCGAAGCGCAAAGTAGCTTTCGGCACTGAAGGAGTTTGCGCGAAACTTTTCGTAGGGATCGTGCCGGGAGCGAAAGGTGAGCCCCACTCCCTGAATACGCTGCAGATCGATGCTCGAATTGATATCACTCCACGGATCGTCCTCGGCCAAGAGATCGTAAGAAGCATCCAGTCTCCAGTTGAGGAGATCCAAACGATTCACCTCTTCCGCGGAACGTACCTTGGCCTGGAATCGATTCTGAGCTCTCAAAGAAAGGAACTGACGTTCACGGCTGGTGACGCCCTGGAATCGATTCCGTTCTACCCCCGCCGAATCCGTGTAGGACAGAGAGCTGAACTCCGGCTGGTAAGTAAAGCTCGCGCTGGGCTCGAACGTGTGACGCACCGCCTCAATAGGCCCGACCCCGGGAAACGTCCCATAGAGGGTTGTGCTGGTTCCGAAGGAGGCATCCCAGGTCGCCGCGCGGTTGAAAGACTTCACGGTATCGGTGGCTGAGAATTCTCGATCCACCCAGTGTTCCCGCGCGGTAAAACTGGGGCCAAAATTGATGTTTCCGAAGATGTCCCGTCGATCCTGAATCGTGAGTTCATGACGCGCGCTAGACGTTCGTTCGGAAACCTCGGCAAAAGTCGTGTCCGGAACGGCGGTGGAATCCAATTGGGTAATCGTGGTTTCTTCATCCACGGTGCGAAGCAGAGAACCGGAGGAACTGAATCGCCAACTCGTTCGCGAAAGGAAAGGTAGAAAGCCATCTTCACCCGCGTCGTTGGCCTTGCGCCCAATGGGCCGCTGGTTAATCGAAAAACTGTACCGGGGCAACGTCTCGGTAACCACACGCTCGTCTTGGCCGTCCTCTAGCTCGGTGGCAAGGTCTTCCCGGCGCGACATCGACGTGGTGAGTCGTGCCCCAAAATCGAAGTTTCGCGACAGGGAGAGATCCGAAGACAGGAGGCGGTCGAGGCGCTGAGAGAGGTTGTTGTTCAGGGGTTCTGACTCCCGAAAACCTTCGTCCCGAAACTCGCCCTCGGCGGTGATTCGCCAATCTCCAAGAGTCATAGAATGACCCGCCGAAAAATCTCGTTGGATGGTGTCGTCGCCAATGGTTTGCCGAATACGGAAGTCGCCGTCCATGAGATAGCGCTTCTTGTACCTTCCGCTGATATCACCGACAAATCGAGAGGTGGGCTTCTCTTGATAGTCCAAGCGAAACTGAAGATCCATGTATTCGTTGGTCGCCCAGTAGTAACCCAGATTTGAAAACGATCTTCCCGTGCTTCCGAAACCGAAGTCGAAGTCGGGAGTAAGAAGCCCGGACTGACGTCCCTTTCGAATGGAGAAAACATAGAAAGGAATGGCCACGATCGGAATGTCGCGAATGTAGAGCGTCACCGGCCTAACCACGACCTTGTCCTTGAGATAAATGCGCATCTTCTTGCTTGTGAAATGAAAGTGCGCATCTTTCCCGTTGGCCACGTTGTCACAGGTGGTGAAATTACCTTGCTTGGCCAGGAAGTCATCTTCGCCCACTTGTCGTAAGCGATCCGCATAAATGTAGCCATCTTCAGCGTCCGTGCGACCATCGTCGATGGTCCCCTCACGGGTCTTCAAATTGTAGTCCATCCGCGACCCCACCATCTCGCGGGAATCGCCCCCGGTCTTGTCGATCAGAATCGGGTCTTCTTCGGCTTCCAGATATTTCTTGTCTGCGTAAAAGGTGACTCGGTTGGACTTCAGGGTGACCTCTCCGTAATCTACGACGGCGTTTTTCTCGAGAAGTACCTGAACATCTTTGAGGATGAAGGTCACGCGATCAGCCTTGTACTCCACGCGCTCTCTTCCTTGGGGAGATTTCCCCTCTAGTTCGGATAGAGATACCGGTGTCCGGACATCTAAGGTATCCGACCCACTCGCCGTTCCCAAGGAATCAGGATCCGCCTCCGCACTTCCAACTCCCAAAGAGTCTGGAACACTGGTGAGAGTATCGCCACGCGCGACGCTTCCTCTCTCGCCCGGAAACTGAGGAGCGGACAGGGAATCGCTGCCCGTGGCCGGGCCGGCACCAAAGGTGTACACCCCCGTCGCATTCCCCTGAATCACAACCGTATCCACCTCTCCCTCATCAAGAAAGATGGTGATGGAATCCCCTTTGGCAACGTTGGTGCCCGTCTTGTCGGGATCATCGGTGGCTGGGGGACGGTAACTGCTCTTGGCATTCCCGGAGGCGAGAATGCGCTCCACTGCGTTCCCACTGAAGAACATCCACAGATCGTCTCCTTGGACAACACTGGTTTCGCCCTTTCGGTCATCGATGG
>JABDJR010000601.1 GCA_013003415.1 Candidatus Eiseniibacteriota bacterium
CTCTCGGAGACGGGAGGAATAACTTCGTCGTCGCGATTGGAAAACACCCGCACGACATCGACGAACCCAAGTTGAGCCTTACTCCACGCATCGAAGTCGCAAGGGTAAACGCCACCTTCAAGGTTGAAACCACCGGCCATGACCGACCACTGCCCCATGCCGAAGGAAGACCCTTGAATGGAGGAAAGGGTCGGATAAAGATCGGGAAGCCCTAAGAGATGTCCGATCTCGTGAATATAGATCCCGATGTTTCCGGTTTCGGGATTTAGGGTGAAGGGGCTGACAAAAACTCCGTCGGCGGGAACCGGTTTCACCGTGTTCCACTTCACCGCCGTGAAGTTGTCGGCGCTAATGCTCCCGCCCTCTCGCCCGTCGCCGGCATGAATGATGATGAATCCATCGACGTTCTCGTCGTCGTCCCCCGAGTCGGGTATGAGGTCAGGGCCCTCGTTGTCATAGTGCGCAAGATTGATATCGGGATTCACCAGCTGAACCGCATCAATTGCCAAACCTTGCGCGTTGGTTGGAAAGAATCCCAAACCGCCACGATTCGCAGTGTAGTAATCGCTTGTTCGAGGAGCTCGATACCAACCCTTGACAATTCCCGTGAGTTCAAAACGCCCATGGGATACTTTGTGAAAGTAGTCGGCAACGGATCCGGTGGGATGCGTGTCGCGACTGAAGAACAGGTCTTCATAGTAAGCCGGCGGGTGGGCCACGACATCAGCAGGCACATCCTCGAAGTCGACGAGGACGATCACCACATTCAGAGTGGTGGTTTCGCCACGGCGACGGGCCTCGGCCCCCGGTAGGAGATCCAGGCTGGGGGCATCAATTCCATGCTGATCCCATAGAATGCGTTCTTCAGCCGTGAGGTTCTGATAGTGGGGGTTCGCCGAAGCGAAGGACGGAGCAAGTTGAAGCCCAATCAAGGTGGCCAATAAGGTGAACAGCCACCCACGAGGGGATTTTGCGCAGGAAATCATAAATTTGTTCGGACGTCCTCGGGCAGCGAGGATCTAGGCATCCCTCCAACCTGCTAACAGGATAGGCGCTTTCTTGCAGACCGTCAACTCGGCTCCGAGATTTCCTTTGGAGGGCTAAGTTCCTCATCAGCTTCAGGTTCGGGCCATCGCCATCGCTGCACAGCCCTCACCAGCAAGAACACGGCCCCGGCTAATAAAGCGCCGAGGGTCCATCCCCCAAGCACATCGGAAGGGTAATGGACTCCTAGATACACGCGGCTGAATCCGACTAAAAAGGCAACAATTCCGGCAATGAGCGCCCAGCGTCGATAGCGTAGAGCCAGAAGCAGGGCGACCCCTCCAATGTTTGTCGCATGGGATGACGGAAAAGAGCCCTTACTCGAACAGCGCGCTCGGACATTCACGTTTTCTAAGCCGGATTCCGTACGGCATGGTCGTGGGCGCCCAAACGCCGGCTTCAACAGAGTTGCTGAAATCTGATCCGTCAAAGGAACCAATAGAATGAGGGCAGCAACGGTCAGCCTTCCCCGAACCCCATCCTTCCAAACCATCCACAACACCAGTCCGGCAAGGAAAGGGATGAAGTAAACGAGATTACTGATCACCGGCATGATGAAATCTAGAAATCCGGACGTCATCGTGCCATTGATAAAGAAGAAGATGGTTTGATCGAGATTCATGAATCCTCCGAACGGGATTCTAGACCTCTATCGGCTGGGGGAAAACGTCTATTGTTGTTAAGGTTTTCCCATGGACTCCTATTGGAAACATTTTCCCACTCACCTCCAGTTGGAGGTCACCCCTCCATCATCGCGGTTCGAAGCTCAGGTCTTGGCTCGGAAGCTGAGCCAAGAGCAACCAAGCCCGCCCGACGTCACCTTGGAGCAAGTCCACTCCGCAATCTGTCGTGAGGCCATCCAGCCCGATTCTCTGACCGCCTGCGATGCGGTTTGGACCCGACGAAGCGACCTCACGTTGGCAATCCGAACCGCAGATTGCCTCCCCGTGATTTTCTTTTCACCTGAGCCCCAGATCGCCTTGGCTCACGCCGGTTGGCGAGGTCTGGTTAGCGGGGTTCTTGAGAACACCCTGGCTACCTTCTCCTCCCCGTCCTCTGTCTCCGTGTGGATTGGCCCGGGGATTGGCCCGTGCTGTTTTGAGGTGGGACCGGAAGTTTCGAAGGAGTTCCCGCTTCAACATCATCGTCATCCAAAACGGGCACGGCCTTTTATTGATTTGGCCGGGGCCGCGCAAGAACGGTTAAGGAACCTTGGAGTGAAGCACGTGGTTCAAAGTGATCTCTGCACGCGGTGCTCTCAGCACCTTCTCTATTCTTATCGAGGAAGTGGCGGGGGAAAAGGCCGGCTGGAGACAAGAGCGCGAATCAGGGGTGCCTAGT
>JABDJR010000603.1 GCA_013003415.1 Candidatus Eiseniibacteriota bacterium
TTCATTCCCGTACCACCAACGCAAGGGTTCCCCATTCCAACCTTGGGTAATTGTGTGATGACCTCGAGCGCGGACAATCCCTTTGCGGGTCTTCCCCTGGCGAATCGCATGTTGGCTCCCTATCCAAATCCCTTCTCGAGCGATGCGCGTATTGCGTTCTCTAACGAGGAGGCCGGGAACCTGCGGCTCACGATCTATGACATTGCCGGTCGCCGGGTGAAAACTTTGGTGAACGAGTGGCGAGAAGCAGGAAACCACCAAGTGTGGTGGGACGGAAGCAACGAGTCCGGCCAAGACACCGCGCCAGGCCTGTATTTCGCTCGGTATGAAAATTCTAACCATAAGGACGTTAGAAAACTGCTCAAAGTGCGTTAGTAGAGTAGGGCCCGGTCCAAGGTTCTACAAAATGCCGGAAATAGCAGCTCCATGGTGATTTTGCTTTGGAACGGCCCCCCTAATTGCTCCTAGGGTGGGGACCCGGGAGATAAGGAAGAAGGAGGTACCCCTGGTGGGGTGCCTCCTTTTCTTATACCCCACTTGTCCGGCGGTTAGAGCTTCTGGGTCAAAATCTTAAATGGTTATGCACAAACCATTTAGCTAGGGATTGTGACTTTTTCGGGGAGAGCATAGTCTAATCTCGTGAACCCTAAATCCGGGGAGGGATCATTCTATGGTACGAAAAACCACCTATAAACTCTTTCGCGTCGTGGTCAGTCTTACGCTGGCTGCGCTGCTTGTCTTGATCGCCACGCAAATCGCCGCTGCTCAAACCGTAGATGGCGATCCTGTGGAGGCCAGTCTGCAACCGGCCGATGTCCGGGCCAAGCTGGTCATGCAACAAATCGGTTTTCCAGGAATCTTTTCCACACGGTTACTTCTGCCGGTTGGCGGATCTCACCTTTTCGGGGGTGGCGTCACGTTTCTTCCGGAATTAACCGGGGCAGGTTTGGAGTATCGGCTTCTACTCAAGCATCCCGAAACGGAAAAGTTCGGATTGCACTTGGGAGCCGGGTCTAGCTACTACTACATTGCCGATGGTGGCCAATCCACCAAGACCCTAGGCCTTCATACATATTTTGGAACCGTCTATAAGACGAAGTCCAATCTGGCCCTTGGCGCTGACCTTGGGTATATTACGACGTCTGGGGATGAGGAGAGCAGCCCCATTAAGTCATTTAAGGTTGAGAAGGGCATTTCAACTGCCTACATTAATTTTTCGCTTGGCCTGTTTTTCTAAATATTGAAGCTTTGACGTCCCGCCTATTTACAGCTTCGATTCATGCTCTTTTGGAATATTCATAAGGAGGATAGAACATGAAGCATCTAAGCTTGCTGCTTATCATGCTGGTTTCTTTGAGCGTCTTTGTTGGTTGCTCGGAAGATAACCCGATCGTTCCCGTAACCAGCTTGTCCCCCCCCACCGATGTGGTCATGGTGACAGGTGAGTTCAGTATTACTTTGAGCTGGGATGCCAGCACTTTCGAAAGCGCCGCCGACTTCGAAGGCTACAACGTCTACGTTGACACCACCTCGATCGCCTCGGTTTCCGACAGCACCGGTGCCACCTTCCTCGAAGCTCGGAAGGTCAACACGACCCCCGTGGTTACCCGTTCCTTTACCGTCACGCAAGACGGCATGGGCATGGACTTGGTCCGCGGGCAGAAGTACTACCTGCACGTGCGCTCGGCTCGCGCCGATGGCAAGCTCAGTATCGCTTCTAACGAAGTCGACACGGCACCGCGCCCCGAGGGTAGCAACAACACTGGCGACACCGCGTTGTTGATGTATGACTTCTCGGCCAGCACGTCCACACGTAGCGCTTACGGCTGGGATCGCTTTGCCGGAACCGGTGCACCGTTCTCTACCAACGAAGCTAACGCCGCCGAAATCGATTTCTTCATGGTTGAAGAGGCCAACTCGGTCGACGATGGCAGCGAGTTCGTGAGCCCGGCTCAGGCCAGCTTCACCAGCGGTTGGGCCATTCGGAACGAGACTCTGTTCAAAGACCTGGGTGCCGGCGACGACGCCTGGAACACCTCGATCGCGCCTGACGTGGCCGACATGACCACCAAAGTGAAGGTGATTGAAGATCACACTTATGCGTTGTACACGCACGACATGCAGTGGATCAAGGTTCGAGTCATTCCTGGAGGCTTGGAGCTGAACGTTGAAGTTAACCAGAGTGGCGGCGGTACCGTTAATCTGAACCGCGTAACTTTCGACTATGCGTATCAGTTGATCAACGACTACGGCCGCTTCAAACCTGGCCTGGGCGGTGCCAACTAAGCTGTAGCGCTAGAAAACTTGCCTTGCTGAAGGGCAACCAGAGAGGGCGACTCCATTTGGGGTCGCCCTTTTTTTTAACCCGCGATTTCTCAATTTTTCCTGCACGGATTCCCCAAACCCAGACACCTCTATCCGACTTGCGGAGAGTAGAAC
>JABDJR010000618.1 GCA_013003415.1 Candidatus Eiseniibacteriota bacterium
GGCCTGGATTGGTTCCTCCGAAAAAGCCAGGCGGGAATTGGGATTCTCTCCCAAAATTGGCCATCGAGAGGGTTTTGCACAAACGATCCAGTGGCTGCTTGAGATGGGTTGGATAAAAGCTTGAGGGAAGGCTTCAACTTACGCGCGATTGACATCTACGCTTTGGCTTACCTCGTGCTTACGGGTCCTATTTACGCTTTCTTGCAAGACCCGCCCATACTCCAAGCAGTTCTCCTTCACGTTTTAGCCCCGGTTGTGATTCTGGTTCTTGCTCGTTTGAAAGAAACTAGAATTGTGCAATTGCTTCGGGACTTCTATCCCATCGCCCTGTTTGGTTTGCTCTACACTGAGTGTTCCACCTTGAATCGGATTTTTGTGCCCGAGGGTTATCTCGATTCTCACATCATCGATCTAGAAGGGGCCTGGTTCGGTTCGCAGCCGGCTCGAGATTTTAGAAACTGGGTTCCGGTGTCGGCTTTCTCTGAGTTGCTGCATTTTGCGTACTTCACCTACTACGCCTATGTGATTACCCTCACGCTAACGTTATTGCTCGGTCGCTCCAGAGAGATCTACCATCGTGCCATTGCCACCGTGGGGCTCACGTTCTTTGTTGGGTTCTTCGTCTTTATCGCGGTTCCCGTGGCCGGCCCCTATTACGAATTTGCGCGCATCGAAGCCGGCGAAACGTTGCTCATGCCGAAGGTCGTGCAGTGGGTCTTGGACCGCGGCTCCTCGGTAGGAACGGCTTTTCCATCCAGCCACGTGTCGATTGCCACCGCCTGTTTGTTCATGGCGTGGCGCTACTACCGTCCACTAGGTCGAATTCTGATCGTGCTGGTGCCGCTCATGGCGGCGGGAGCGGTTTATGGTGGGTTTCACTACTTCATCGATGTGATCGCGGGAGCGTTGCTGGGGATTCTATGCAGTACGGTGGGGCACCGCTACACGTTGGCTTTGTCGGGAGCCAAGGAACCGTCTGAAGGAACCACCTCATAGGGGGCGGTTAAGCTTCCAAGCGTGTCGTACTGAATATGGTCCGCATCGTAGCGGATCATGAGACGCTCGCGGCTTTTCTCCCACGCCACATCTTCGATCCCTCGAGTGTGCAAGAGTTCGCTGGCAACGCGGTGGCGTTCATCGATCGACGCCCCCAGCATGGGTAGCGAGACGCTGTCTAAGTGTTTGGGATCTTCTAAGCGGAGAGCGGCAATAAACCAGAGAAAAGCCATCCCGCCCAAGACCCAAAACATGAGAGCCACATTAACCTGCTGAAACGCCCCGGCAATGAGCCCGCCGGCAAACGCACCCCCAAACTGACTCATGTTGAAGATACCCACCGCGGTGCCTCGGTTGGTTTGCATGGTGAGCCGGGTGAGTAGAGCGGGGAGAAGGGGCTCGAGCAAAGCAAAGGCGGCGATGTAAATGCCGATGCCGAAGGCAATTCCCAGAAAGCTCTTTCCTTCGTTCAGGACCGACATGGGTGAGCTTAAGGCCAGCACAATCAGGGCCACGATCATGGTTCCCTGACCAAGGAGAGCAACGCGTTTCCCAAAACCGGGGCGCTCAGAAATGCGCGCTCCCACCAGCATGATCACGATCCCGATCGACATGCCGGGGAGATACACTTTCCAAAAGCTGGTTTGGGGAAGGAACTTCTCCAGCATGAGGGGACAAACGGTCATGATGGCGGTGAGTACGGCGTGCAAAACGAAAGTCGCCATATCGAGGCGAAGCAGGTTTCGGTTTCGGATGACCTCGAAAAGATGTTCGCGCGAGTAGCCGGCGTCGTCATGGTGAGATAGGCGAGGGGGCTCCGGAATCTTCCACCATAGATAGACGATTCCCAGTCCGGTCAGAATCGCCGTCATCCAAAAGAGGTTGGGGATCCCAACCTTCGAGGTGGCCCACGGCCCAATAATCATTCCCGCGGCGAAGGTGCCGCCAATCGCCACTCCAAGCATGGCCATGGCTCGTGTTCGCACGCGGTCTCGGGTGAAGTCGGCCATCATGGCCACCGCCACCGAGGCCATGGCTCCCATGCCCTGAACCAGACGCCCCAAAACAAGAATCCAGGCGTTGGTGGCGAGGGCACAAATCACCGAACCCAACATAAAGACGAGCAGGCCCAACGTCAGAATTGGCTTTCGACCCCAGCGATCGCTCCAGATTCCGAAGGGGACCTGGAACAGAAGCTGGGTGAATCCATAGATCCCCATGGCGAGACCGACCAGCATTGGGGTTGAGCCAGGCATTTGGGCCACATAGGGGCTCAAAATGGGGATGATGAAGTAGAGCCCCAGCATCCGGAGGGCGAAGAGGCCGGTTAGGCCCCAGACCACACGCCGCTCGAAGGGGTTGAATCCTTTGTAGGTTGTCTCTTTGCTGGGGGTGGCGTTAGTGACGGTCATCGCCCGGTAGCCTAAGGCCATAAGCCCTTAAATAACAGGGGGAATGAGCCAAATCGGCCTGAATCCGAAGGCATGAAAGACGCTAATCTAATAAATGACAGTTTTAGTCATGTTTAAACAAGGATACACTTTTGAGGTAGAGTTCTGGGGTTGGCTCCCAAGGGGTGGGCGGTCTCAGCTCCCCTTAAGGCCTTTCATATGAGGAGTTTCATGCTGAATCCGGCTGAAATCCGTAAGGATTTCCCAATTCTTGAGCGACAGGTCCACGAGAAGCAGCTTGTCTATTTGGACAGCGCGGCGACATCCCAGAAACCCCAAGCGGTTTTGGATGCTCTCGATGCCTACTACGAAAAGCACAATGCCAACGTTCATCGTGGCGTTCACCAACTCGCAGCGGAGGCGACCGAGGCCTACGAGGGCGCGCGGGGGAAGGTGGCCAAATTTATTGGGGCCGATGTCTCGCAGATTGTGTTCACCAAGAATGCAACCGAGGCAATCAATCTGGTTGCACGATCTTGGGGAACGGCCAACCTCGAACCTGGGGACGAAGTCCTTTTGACGGTCATGGAGCATCATTCGAACTTGGTGCCCTGGCAGCAACTCGCCGAGGCCAAGGGTCTTGTGCTGAAGCATGTCGGCATCACCGAAGACTACGAGTTGGATATGGATTCCTTTGCCAAGGAACTGACCTCGAAAACCAAACTGGTTGCCATCACACACATGTCGAACACCTTGGGATGCATCGTTCCTCTTCGCGAGGTTGTGCAAGCGGCCCACGCGGTGGGGGCAAAGGTCATGGTGGACGGTGCGCAGTCTGTGCCCCATCTGCCAATTAATGTGAAGGATCTCGATCTCGATTTTCTGGCTTTCAGTTCTCACAAGATGGTGGGGCCAACCGGTATTGGTGTTTTGTACGGTAAGAAAGAGCTACTGGAAGCGATGCCTCCGTTCTTGGGCGGTGGCGAAATGATTGCCCAGGTGGGTCTTTCGAAATCAACCTACGCTCCGGTCCCCCACAAGTTCGAGGCGGGAACGCCGCCTATCGCCGAAGCCATTGGTCTTGGTGCGGCGGTGGACTACCTGAGTGCCCTGGGCATGGAAAATGTAGCCGCGTTGGAAGCGTCTCTGGCCGAGAAAGCGATTGTGGCTCTAGAGAAGATTCCCGGACTCAAAATTGTGGGCCCTCGAAAGAACCGTGGGGGTGCGATTTCCTTTGTCATCGAAGGCATTCACCCTCATGATATTTCCACCATCTTGGATCGCGAAGGGGTAGCAATTCGCGCCGGGCATCATTGCACCATGCCGCTGCATGATCTTCTCGGCATTGCCGCTTCCACTCGCGCATCTTTTTATATTTACAACACCGAAGAAGACATTGATCGATTGGTCACCGGTCTTCTCAAAGCGCGTGAGGTGTTTGGGCTTGCGAAAAGTTCGGGATAGTTTTCTTTCGCGGTTCGACATTCCTAATCTTGGACGCCTGGGCATACCGGTTGTGCTTTTGGTGGCCCTCTTTGCCGCCTGCGCCGAAAAAACGCCCGACCCTTGGCGCGACCTCCCCGGGCGTAACGCCTACGTCTTCCATTGTGGCGCCTGTCATGGGAAGCGTGGGCTTGGTTCCAAGAACCTCTTCCCACCCTTAGCCGGTTCGCCCTGGGCCAATGGTCCGGTGGACGTGCCTATTCGTGTTGTTTTGCAGGGGCTTGAAGGTGAACTGACGGTCAACGGCGAAGACTACATGAACATCATGCCCGGGCTGGGGAAACGCCTGAAAGACTCGGAAGTGGCTGAAATCCTTACCTTTGTGCGGAGTGCTTTCGGGAATCAATCGGGCCCGGTGACTGCGGCGGATGTCGCTCGGGTCAGGGCAGAGACCAAAGATCGAAAACGCATGTGGAAAGTGCCTCAACTCGAGCCCATGTTAAAGGGAACAGGGGAGTAGACGTGGAAGAAAAACTTTATGGCGACAAAGCTCGAGTTGAGATCGAGCGCAAGTATTTAGTGAAGGGTGATGACTGGAAGTCTTCGTCCGATTCCGTTTTCGTCCGCCAAGGGTTCTTGTCCCTTGATAAGAACTGCACGGTGCGGGTGCGTTCCGTGGAAGGTACCGGAGTGATTACGGTGAAGGGGCCCACCAAGGGAATCTCGCGCGCGGAATTTGAATACGAAATTCCGGTCGATGAAGCCGAAGAGATGTTGGGGTCTCTGTGTGCGGGGTCGGTTATTGAGAAGCGGCGCTATCGCATCCCTCAAGGCGATCTTGTTTGGGAGGTCGATGAGTTCTTTGGAGACAACCAGGGCCTGATCATGGCCGAGGTTGAATTGAATTCCGAAGACCAAGCCGTAGATATCCCGAGCTGGATTGGCGAAGAGGTTTCCGAGGATGTTCGGTACTTCAATTCGTATCTGGCGACCAATCCCTACAAAGACTGGTAGCGACTAGCCCTTCAGTTTCGCAATGGCGTTCAGGAGCTTGATCGTCATGGAGGACGTGTGAAGGTTTGCCACGTCTCCCGGCGACGCCCAGATCCGCTCGTTCTTCTTATTTCTGGGTTTCGGGTTGGTTTTGATGGCGTACCCATGCACTTGAATCCGGTGGTGCGTAATGGAGTGACGAACCCGGGCGAGCGGATTCCCAACCATCACTTCTACTCCCAACTTGTGTTCCAAGTGCTCGCGGAGTCTCTCGCGAGCACCCTCCGGTGAATCCAGATCAAGGCCGGGCAGTTCCCAAGTTCCGTACAAGAGTTTTTCCGTGCGACGTGTCAGCAAACAACGACCCTCTTCAAGGAGCACACCCGCAATGCGGTGCACCTCTACGGTTGCTTTGGGCTTGGCTTTCTTAGGTAGGTCCAATGCGATTCCTTTTGCATGCGCCACACAGTGTTCTTCCCACGGGCAAACAGAGCAGAGCGGTTTCTTGGGGGCACACACCGTGGCTCCCAGTTCCATCATGGCTTGGTTCCAGTCGCCGGCTTGCTCGGGTTCTAGCAGCTCCTGGGCAAGGGCGCGGAGTTTCACCTGGGTCGATGTGTTGCTGATGGAATCCTCAATGCCGAAGAGGCGGGTGAGAACCCGCATCACATTGCCATCGACCGCGGCATAGGGTTCGTCGTGGATGATGCTACCCAGCGCCGCCGCGGTGTAATCACCCACTCCGGGGAGAGCTTTGAGGTCCTCAAAATCTGTGGGCACCTCGGCTTCGTGGTCGCTCACAATCTGTTGGGCCGCATTGCGTAGGGCTCTGGCCCGACGGTAATAACCCAACCCGGACCAGGCGGTTTCGACCTCTTCTTCGGTGGCTTGGGCCAAAGAAACCATGTTCGGAAAGCGGGTAAGAAACCGTTCATAGTGTGGAAGGACGGTTGCGACCTGGGTTTGTTGCAGCATGAACTCAGACACAAGGACTTTGTAGTCTGAATCTACACCTCGCCAGGGAAGCTGCCGATGATTCTTAAGGTACCAAGTGAGTAGTAAGGGCCTGAGATTTAGAGGGTCTGGCCCATTAAAAGACCGGCTTGCGTTTGCTGGTGGGGAAGATGAACGGGGACTCATGGGGGCGAAGTGTACTCGATTCCCATAGGCGTGCCCACGCAGCGGGTAATTTCATCACACAAAGGGATCTGCTCTTCCTTTCTTGGAAACCCATCTTGGGTTCCTTGGGTATAAGGCGGTAGACTAGTCAGGTTGGGAGGTTGGCATGGCTGAAAGATTTCCGGGGATTCTCGGCCAAGTTCGATACGGGTCGCGCCTAGGCGCGCTGCTACTTCTTGCCATGCTCTTCGCAGCTCCTCTCTCGTCCGCCCAAACTCTCAATATCTCTGAAGTAGGCGAACGTTTCTCCGGCCTCGCCGACGACACATTCTTCCCGCGAGAAGTCCAAGTATCCGGGAAAAACGGCACGATTAGACTGAAGGCGCTTGGCTCCGGTACGCGCAAGCAGCTCATGTTCAAAGTCTACGAGAGCGCTCCCTACGCCCAGGTTGGTGCCAGTTTATCGCCTGACCCGGCACGAGCCATGTACGAAGGCAGCTTCGCAAAGCTCATGATTCTTCGTTTCCTCCGCGACACCGATTCGGCGAAAGTGCGTGATGCCATCAACAAAGGTTTCGAAAGAGCGCTATCGGATTCCGAGCTCAAAGATATGAAATCGGAACGCGATCAGCTCATGAGTTTTTTCTCAGGTGGGATCAAAGCCGGGCAGAGCATTGAACTGGCCTACATTCCCGGTGAGGGATTGCACTCGCGCATGAGTGGGCGCGCGAACCCGGTGATTCGTGGCGACGCCTTTGCGAATGCGGTCATGAAGATCTGGTTCGGTAGCCGCCCCGTCGACGAGGGCCTGAAGCGCGACATGTTGAGGCTTGCCAAAGAGTTTTAGCGTCTCGCTGCCAAAGTCGTACAACCACCTGATACAATTCCCCCATGGCAACTTACATTACCGATGAATGCATAGACTGCGGCGCTTGCGAGCCCGAATGCCCCAACGAGGCCATCTCGAAGGGTGATGGTATCTATATCATTGACCCCAAACTATGCACGGAGTGTGTTGGCTTTCACGAAGAAGAACAGTGTCAGTATGTATGCCCGGTGGCTTGCTGCTTGCCGGACCCCAAGAACGTCGAGACCGAAGCCGAACTTCTAGCGCGTGCCAAAGAGATTCACCCCCAGGCGAAGTTTGGTGAGCATTTCCCCAGTCGGTTTCGAAAGTAGGCCCGCCTAACCTGCCCTCGGATCTTCCTCCTATGTATTGTAGGTTGACAGTTGAACACCAAGGCGAATAGCGTTCCGTTTCTGTTTTGGCCGGTGTTGTCGTGAAGGTGTGCAAGGAAAGGACAGAATCATGCGAGCGTTTGCCTTAGCCGTTCTTTTGTTAGTAATCCCTTGTTTTTCAAGTGCTGAAGAACCCCAGGTCGTTAAGTCGGGTACGGGAGATGCCATCGAGTTCCCCGGGCATCTGACGAGGGTTCTTGCCAACCATCATCACTCGCCTGGGAAAACGGCCATTTTAGAACTGACTCTACCGCCGCGTACCTTTGGCGCTCCGCCTCATGTCCATACAAACGAAGACGAGCATTTTTATGTTCTCGATGGTGCAGTCGATTTTCTTGATCGCGAGGAAGTCGTCCGGGCCTCAGCTGGCGACCTGGTGGTTTTACCGCGAGGCTATGTGCACGGCTTTTGGAACGACACCGATGAGCCGGCTCGCATGCTTCTCATCATCTCCCCTGGAGAATTCTCCGACTTCTTTGATGAGGTCGTGGCCGAGATTCGCAAGAAGAATGCGAATAACCCGCAGGCCATTGGGGGTCTTCTTGTGGAAGCCGCAGCGAAACGGGGAGTCGAGATTCATTTTGACAAGGTGCCTGCCTCGGCGGTCCACCTCTTGCCGAAATAAACTGGGCCCGGCGAACTACCGCCTGATCCGATAAGCCCCCTCAACCGGAATCGTCACGCCACTGATGTGCCCGGCCATGTTGGATGCGCAAAAAAGCACCGCGTTAGCCACGTCTTCGGGCGTGGCTACTTTTTTTAAAGGGATGCTTTCAACGAGAGCCTTCCCGGCTTCGGTTTTCAGCTCCTCGGTGGTCATGTCCGTTTCGGTCCACCCTGGCGCCACCGAGTTCACCGTAATCCCAAAGGGCCCGAGTTCTACGGCTAAGGATCGGGTGAGTCCGTCGAGCCCGGCCTTGGAAGCAGCGTAAGGAGAATAGGAAGGTTCGCCCATCAACGAGGCCGTAGAAGAGATATTCACAATGCGCGCCTGAGAAGATGCTCTGAGCAAAGGCACCGCATCGCGACAAAGATCAAATACCGACATCAGGTTCACGTTCATGACTTCGGTGAGAAGCTCGGGACGAAGTTCGTCGATGGGATCGCCCTTCCACACACCCGCGTTATTCACCAGAATGTCGAGTTGGCCAAACTGCTCACGTACGAAATCGATGTAGGCCCTCGCTGTCTCCGGCTTCGATAGGTCCCCAGCCACAAGTTCTGCGGGAACACCCATCCCACGTAGACGATTGCGCAACCCAATCGCGGTCTTGCTTTCTGAAGTGCAGCCAATCACCACCGCCGCTCGTGCTTCGGCCAACATCTTCGCGACCGCGGCCCCAATACCTCGGGATCCTCCGGTAACCAGGGCGACGCGTTCCGATAGATCGATCGTGTAAGCCAAAACCAACTCCTCACTTCTCAGTTTCGATTTGGAAACGCATGTCTAACCCGACATGTTTCCCCCGCAAACCGCATAGACCGTTTCCTAGGGCCTAGTGTATCCTCCCGCAACGCTTTAGAACATGCCAATGGCCCGTAGAAATACAGGAAATGCATTTGAACAACAACGAATTAGAGAGTTTGATTCGGAACGTTGTTGAACGTCTGGTTGATGACTCCGCTCCCGGTTCGGCCACACCCAAAGCGATTGCTTTTGGCGCCGACCACGGCGGCTTCCAACTTAAAGAATCGCTCAAAGAACATGCCGGCACGCTGGGTTTTCAAATCAAAGACTGCGGCACCTTTAGCACCGACGCGGTCGACTATCCGGACTTTGCCGTGAAGGTGGCCCAGGCGGTGGCCACCGGCCAGTGTCGCTACGGCGTTATGGTTGACGGAGCCGGTATCGGCAGTTGCATGGCCGCGAATAAGATCCCCGGCGCTCGCGCCGCTCTTTGTTACGACATTTCTACCGCCAACAACGCCCGCGAACACAACAACGCCAACGTGTTGACTCTTGGGGCCGGCTTAATCGGTCCTGCTCTGGCTAAAGCGATTCTCAAAACTTTTGTGACCACCGAATGCACCGAGCCACGCCACCAGCGCCGCGTCGACAAGATCGATGCGCTCCTACCTGGCGGGATTCGGAGCGAGGGATTTTGATGAGTGACCGCCAAGAACTTGTTGAGCGCATTACCCGACGCGTTCTGGAAGAACTGCAGGCTCACCTTGGATCAGAGAGCGGATCGCCTACAACGGCTCCAGCACCTCTTTCTTCCGGCTTTAGGCATCACAACCCGGCCGCAAGCAACGACGAGGCCTTGGGTAACCAGCCTGCACAAAGAGCGCCCCAGGCCGTCCAAAGCTTTGTCGCTGCCGGGGCGGCTCGGATTGGCGCCCAACCCGGCGTCGGAGAACTCTCGGGCGAAATTGCTTCCTACATTGATCACACGCTATTAAAACCCGACGCCACTAAAGAGCAGGTCGAGAAACTCTGCCAAGAAGCGCGCGATTTCCATTTCGCAAGCGTCTGCGTAAACCCAACCTTTGTGCCGATTGCGGCGCGAGCATTGCGCGGCTCCAGCGCCAAGGTCTGCACCGTGATTGGTTTCCCCTTAGGGGCAAACGCTCCCGCCACCAAAGCCTACGAAGCACGCAAAGCCATCCGCGAAGGCGCGCGTGAGATCGACATGGTGATCAACGTGGGCGCTTTGAAGAGCGGGAACTACGAACTCGTGCTCGAAGACATCATGGCGGTGGTCGAAGCGGGCCACGAATCGAACGTGATTGTGAAAGTCATCATCGAAACCGCTCTGCTTACCGACGAAGAAAAAGTCGTAGCTTGCACGCTTTCTAAGCAAGCCAAAGCCGACTTTGTGAAGACCTCCACTGGCTTCGCCTCGGGGGGCGCCACCTTAAGAGATGTGGCCATCATGCGCGCCACCGTGGGCCCCAACATTGGAGTCAAGGCCTCCGGTGGAGTCAGCAACTACGCCGACGCGCTCGGCATGATCGAAGCTGGAGCTACCCGCATTGGGGCCTCCGCTGGTGTGAAAATTGTCCGCGAATCGCGCGGTGAATCTATTTCGGGATCCTCCGGAAAGGGTAATTACTAAATGGCCAAAGCACCCGCCACCAAGATCGATCTTCGATCCTACGTTTTTCTAGATAGCCTGCAGTCGCAGCACGCTGCGTTCTTGGGCACCATTGCGGGCGGCTTCTTGCCCGTGGTGGGTCAGGCTTCCCTTTACGTCGAGATTTCTCCGGGAATCGCCATCAACGAGATCACCGACATTGCCGTGAAGTCGACCGATGTCTATCCCGGTATGCAAGTGGTTGAACGTGTCTACGGACTTCTTGAGGTCCACTCGGATTCTCAGGGCGAAGTTCGTCAAGCGGGGCAGGCCATTCTCGATCGCTACGGTCTGACCGAGGAAGATCGACACAAACCCAAAGTTTTATCGAGCCAAGTGATTCGCAAGGTCGATTCACTTCAGACCCAACTCATCAACAAGATGCGTCATGGGAACATGCTCGAACCCGGGCACAGTCTTTATGTCTTAGAGGTCGCTCCTGCAGCTTATGCAGCGCTAGCTGCGAACGAGGCGGAGAAAGCGGCCAACATCAACATTCTGGAAGTACGCGCCTTTGGTTCGTTTGGGCGTGTGTACTTAGGCGGAGAAGAAGAGGATATCGACGTGGGCTACCGTGCAGCAGAAGAAGCCATTCAGTCGGTCACGGGACGAGAAGTCTAGTCGATTTGTGAAGCAATCCTTTTAAGGAGGAAAAAATGGCAGAAGCATTGGGGATGATTGAAACACGCGGTTTCGCGGCCATGGTTGAGGCATCTGATGCCATGGTCAAAGCAGCCAAGGTTGAACTGGTCGCCTACGAGAAAATCGGCGGTGGTTATGTAACCGCGGTTGTACGTGGCGACGTGGCGGCAGTGAAAGCTGCGGTCGACGCAGGTATTCGCGGAGCGGAAAAAGTGGGCGAGGTTGTATCGCATCACGTCATCCCGCGCCCGCATCCGAATGTGGACGTGTCCTTGCCTTTGGGTCGTGCCAAAGAAGCCAAGGCCGAAACCACGCGGTAAGTAATGGCGCGCTTTAAGCGTCGCCGAGTTTGAGAATTGGTTCAACGGTTCCATTAAGCGGCCCAGAGAAATGGGTCCAAGAGTTTTGGAGCCGTGTCATGACAACGTAGAGCAACCTGATTTCTGGGAGGTTAGTCCATGTTCATCGCTCGGGTAGTGGGAACCGTGGTCGCCACGCGCAAAGCAGAGTCTTTGGTGGGCCACAAGTTCCTTCTTCTCCGCCAAGTGAACGGGGAAGGCAAGGACACCGCGAACTATGTGGTGGCCACCGACGCCGTTGGTGCGGGTGAAGGTGATGTGGTTTTGTACGCCAGTGGCTCCAGCGCTCGGCAAACCCAAATCACTCACGAGAAACCCTGCGACGCGGTGGTGATGGCCATAATCGATTCCTGGGAAGTCGGGCCAAAGCGCATCTACGATAAGTCGAAGGCTTAGGCAAAGGCGGAACCCATGGAAGTTTCAAACGAAAAAATCCAGGCGGTGGTGAAGGAAGTTCTTTCCAACTTCCAAGAGCCCAAGAAACCGCCGGTGGGGAATGCGGCACCCGTTTCTATGGGATCGGGTGGCATCTTTGCCGACGTCGATTCGGCCGTAGAAGCCGCTCGCGACGCGCAACTGGCTTTGGTTGAGGGGAGCCTCGACAAGCGGTACGACATGGTTTCCCAAATGCGTGTCGCCATGCGTCACAACGCCGAGTTGTTGGCGTGGATGGCACGTGAGGAAACCGGTCTTGGGCGCTACGAAACCAAGATTGAAAAGAACCTTCTCTGCGCCAACAAAACTCCGGGTCCCGAAGATCTAGAGCCGTTGGTACAAACTGGAGATCATGGGCTCACGCTCATGGAGTTGGCCCCGTTTGGAGTGGTGGCGAGTATTACGCCCACCACAAACCCAACTGCCACCATCATCAACAACTCGATCTCGATTATCTCGGCCGGAAACGCCGTGGTTTACAATCCGCACCCCAATGCAAAGAACTGCTCCGCAAAAACGGTGCAGCTTCTAAACCAAGCGATTGTAGCCGCCGGTGGTCCCGCGAATCTCATCACCTGCGTGGCTAATCCTTCCATTGAATCGGCGCAACAGTTGTTGCGACACCCCCTGATTCGCCTGAATCTCGTCACAGGCGGTCCGGGAGTTGTGAAGGAAGCGATGAAAGCGGGGAAACGAGTGATTGCGGCCGGCCCGGGAAACCCGCCTGCGGTGGTCGATGAGACCGCCGACCTAGATCGAGCCGGTGCCGACATCGTTCGAGGCGGGTCCTTCGACAATCAGGTTGTATGCACCACCGAGAAAGAAGTGATCTGCGTCGACAGTGTTGCGGATCAACTCAAGAAGAGCATGATTCGGGCGGGAGCTTTCGAGCTGAACCCGCTCCAAATCAAGAAGCTCGAGAAAGTTATTTTTAAAGAGCTTCGGGCTCCCAGCAAGCCGGGTGTCATCAACAAAGACTTCATTGGCAAAGATGCGGCGGTGATTCTCGATGCCATTGGCGTTAAAGCTCCGGCGGACACGCGCATGGTTTTAGTTGATGTTCCTGTAGAACATCCTTTGGTTTGGACCGAACAGATGATGCCGGTCATGCCCTTGGCCCGCGTCGGCAATGTTGATCAGGCCATTGCACTCGCTAAGAAAGCCGAGCACGGCTTCCGACACACGGCGGCCATGCACTCACGAAACATCGATGCTCTGAGCAAGATGGCTCGCACCATGGACTGCTCCATTTTTGTGAAGAACGGATCGTCTCTAGCGGGTCTTGGTGCCGGGGGCGAAGGCTTCACCTCATTTTCTATCGCCTCGCCAACCGGTGAGGGAATGACCCGGGCTCGCACCTTTACGCGCTGGCGTCGGTGCGTTCTTGTGGATAGGTTTCGCATTGTTTAGCCAACCAAATAGGTTCATGGGAACCGGCCTGGCTTTGGAGTCAGCATCATGAGCTCTATCGACGATGCCGATCTCACTCCGGGAGTTGCTGTACCCGCGTTAGGGCTACTGGAGTTTTCCAGTATTGCCCTTGGGATTCGGGCCGCCGACGCCATGGTCAAGAAGGCTCCCATTCGAGCGCTGGTCGCAGGCTCGGTCCAGCCCGGCAAATACCTGGTCCTCATCGATGGTGACGAAGCTTCGGTAGAAGAGTCCTTGGCCGCCGGATTGCATGCAGGAGCTCCTTCCGTTGTCGATCGGCTCTATCTTCCTAACGCTCACCCTGCAGTGGGTAAGGCCATTGCCGGTCAGCGCTACGAAGGGGAGATCGAGGCTCTGGGCATCATCGAAACTCGAACCACAGCGGGCACGCTTCGTGCTGCCGACGCCGCCATCAAAGGCGCTAGTGTCGAGCTGATTGAACTCCGCATGGCCAATGGCTTGGGTGGTAAAGGCCTGAGCCTTTATTCGGGCACGGTAGCCGACATCGAAGCCGCCATTGAAATTGGAACCGCGGTGGTTGAGTCGGGCAACCTAGTGCAGCAGGTTGTGGTACCGCAGCTTCATGAAGAAATGGCGGAAAACATCTTGGCTGGAACTCGGTTCGTAACCCAGTTCGGCGAGAGTGAAGGCTAATATGCACTTGGGTCGAGTCACGGGCACCCTTGTTGCCACCGCGCAGTACGAAGGCCTCCAGGGTATTAAGTTCCTTCTGGTCCAGCCTTTAGATCGCCAACAAAAACCAGACGGCGACATGGTGGTCTGCTGTGACGGCACCGGGCAAGCCGGGCCCGACGAACTCATCTATTTTATCGGAGGCCGCGAAGCGGCTTTAGTCTTAGAAGAGACTTTTGTTCCCGTAGACCACACGATCGTCGGGATTGTTGATGCTGCAGAAGACACCATGATTCTTCCTCAGCTTCCAAAGAAGAACGGGAAGTCCTAGATATGTTCTTGGGAGTTGTCACGGGCACGGTTGTCTCGACCATCAATCACTCGTTCTACGACGGTCAGCGCTTACTTCTTGTCGATAAGCTCAACGATGATCTGGAACCCACCGGCGGCTATGTCATCGCTCTTGATTCGGTGGGCGCGGGTGCCGGAGAAACCGTTCTTCTGATCGACGAAGGAAATTCAGCTCGGCAAGTCATGCAGGCTCCGAACGCCCCCATCCGTGCCACCATCGTAGGTATCGTCGACGAAGTCACCAAAACAGGATAGGCAGCATTGTCTGACTCAAGTTTGGTTCGTGCAGTCCTGAAAGAACGCGTCCCCTTCAGTGAAGAAATCGCCAGGTTTCGTTTTGAACTGGAGACTCTTCTCGATTTTGAGGCGGGTCAGTACGCCACTCTGGTTGTGGAAACAGAAAACGGAAAAATTGCGCGGCCCTATTCCATTTGTTCTGCTCCCGGGGACAAGACTCTCGAGTTCTATTGCGATCTGGAGCCTCGTGGAGAGTTCACCCCCCTGGCTTGGGACATGACGGTAGGGTCTGAGATCTTTGTGCAAGACGAAGCGGGTGGATCCCTTCTATTTAATCCCGACCTCGAGCAGCACCTCATGGTTGCCACCGTCACCGGTGCGGGACCC
>JABDJR010000571.1 GCA_013003415.1 Candidatus Eiseniibacteriota bacterium
GAATCAAACGCCCCGCATTTCGCAAGGTCTCCTCGATCGAGATGTGGTACGTGAGAAAGGGCATGTCAGCGATCACAAGCGCCTTGGGCCTGGCTCGCATCACTGCTTTCGCGTGGGAAACCATTTCGTCGAGAGTGACCGGCAATGTTGTTTCGAGACCCAACACAACATTAGCGAGGGAGTCTCCCACCAAGAGCATGTCCACGTCGGCGTCATCGAGAATGCTGGCGGTGATGAAATCGTAAGCGGTGAGACAGACCAGTTTTTCTTTGCCTTTTCGGGCTTTGAACTTTGGGGCCGACATGCGGGCCATGATTATGCTCCCGGATCCAGGGGCCGATAGTAAGTCGTCCCGCCGGTGTGCTCCTCGATACGCTGAATCAAATCGAGGCGATGTTCTTCACTGTCGACAAAGTTCAGATGATTCGTGTCGACGACCAATAGCGGCGTGGCGTCATAGTGAAAGAAAAAGTAGTTGTAGGCATCGTTTAGGGCCTGGATGTATTCCGGATCCATGTCTTTCTCGTAGGCGCGACCACGCTTGTCGATCCGCTGGAGGAGGACATCGCTGGAGGCCTGAAGATAGACGACGAGATCGGGTACGGGAACGTCTCTCTCAACAATCGGGAAGAGCTTTTCGTAAAGCCCCAGTTCTTTATCGTTGAGGTTAATGTTGGCAAAGATGCGATCTTTTTGAAATAGGTAGTCGCTGACAATGCGAGGCGAGAAAATGTCCCGTTGGAGCAGCTTCTCTTGCTGTTGGTAACGACTCAACAAAAAGGTGATTTGAGTTTGAAAAGCATAGCGACGTCGATCTCGGTAGAAGTCTTCAAGAAAGGGGTTCTCTTCGAACACCTCGTGAACCGGTTTGGCATCCCAAGATTCGCAGAGATAGTTTGTGAGGGTGGTCTTGCCAACGCCAATCACCCCCTCGACAACCACATAGTTCTTTTTGGACATTAGCTAGCGGCCCCAAGCTTTGGGCAACGGGCGCTCCACCTAATCTGCTGCAAGTTCTTCTGTCTCCCAATAAGTGTGCCTACGCTGATGCCGCATTTCGGATCAACCCAAGTCGGTAGTACCTCAAAGAGGGGCACAAGGACGAAGGGACGCCAAAGCATCCTCGGATGAGGAAGCATCAGTTCAAAGGATTCTACGACCGATCCACCATGATCGAGAAGGTCGAGATCGAGTCTTCGGTCTCCGCGGCGGTTTTTCTTTTCCCGACCAAAGCCCTCCTCAATCCGAAGGAGGTGGCGCAACATCTCTTCTGGCTCTAGATCTGTGGCCAGCCTCGCAACCCCGTTCAGAAAAACTCCCCCGTAACTCTCGCCCAGGGGGGCGGTTTCGTACAGGGATGAGCAGCGGACCAATGTGGTCCGGGGTATTTCTTGGAGCCGGGCAATTCCCTGGCGAAGGTGGTCTTCTCTGGGCGCCAGGTTCGACCCCAGAGCGACGAGAGCCGGATTCATCGGGTTCGAGCGAGCTCCACCTCGGCGGAAGCCAAACTGCCCGCGAACGGTACGTTGGGCTTCCGAATACGCACACGAACTGCATCCACCGGATAATCCTTCAGAATCTGACGAATGAGGTCGCCGGCGAGGGTCTCTAGAAGCTTGTGTCTCGACACCTCCACCACTGACTCGACGGTCCGGTAGATGGCTTCGTAGTTCACGGTGTCCCCCAAGGCATCGGTCTGGGAGGCTTTCTCTAGGCTGGCTGAAACCTCAAGATCGAGGTGAATCCGCTGGCCCACCTCCCTCTCCGCGGGGGAAACGCCCAGATGGGCAAATAAGACGATGTCGTTGAGGCGGACCGAGTCCTGAGCCAAAACCCCTCCTAAATGACTAGAGGATAATAGGTTAAACCTTTTTTGAGGCTATCTTGTTCGCCTTGGATTCGCAAGACTGTATTGCTAAACCATTCTATGGTACACTCTTTCGCGGGTTGCAAATCGGTAAAGTACGTAAGGCCTGTGCACGGGTCTGCGTGCTGTAGAAGTACATCTGGGGCACATTGAGAAAAGAAAGAGCCACCTATGACAAAACAACATAAACCGTTGCTAAAAGTGACCTTCGCCTTGTTCATGGCCGCCGCCTTCGCGCTTACTGCCGTTCCGGCTCACGCCGTGGCTCCCATCCTCTTCGACTCGGTCGCTAATATTGCGTTCGACGAGCAGGCTGGTGGGGTTCACTATTACGACTTTGACCTTTCAACCGAAGTATATGGTTTTCACGAAATCTACCTTTCGTTAGACACCGAAAGGGTGGTTTATAGCCACCCTGGTGGCGGGATTGGTAATGACATCCAATTTGTTAGCGCTGAGCTAACAAGTCATCCTACGGTAAACCTGTACTTCAGCACCGATCGTCGGTCCGTCGCGAACATCAACAACCTCCGGTTGCTCGATGCCAACGAAATGGACACGTACGATCCAAACTTGACGGATCCGCTTGGCAACTCGTTTGCCTTGTCCATGCGGCTAGGATTCACCCGCGCCCTCACCAATAATGAGCAGTATCAGCTCGGGTATTGGGCCGGTGATCTTCGTGGCATGATTGATCCAAACGAACAATTCTTGGAGTCCGACGGACAGCCTATTCCAGAGCCAGGAACCCTGATCCTCGCCCTCACCGGCGCGGCTGGTTTGCTCGGCGCACGACGCAGAAGGAAACGCAACTAGCGCTCATCTGCCCCGAGATTACGGCTCCGTCATTTGGCGGAGCCGTTTTTTTTAAACTTATGAATATTCAATGGGCCACTCTAGAACTCAGACCAAGCGTCGCCTCGTTCTTTGATCTGCCGCCTAAGCTCTACCTCATTCCGGGAGAGTCCAGCGACCTGCCACTTCCGGATAACTTGAACTTAGAGTCTCTTGGCAAGGCGCTCTCCCACTCTGCCGAACATCACCCCGAGATGGGTTCGCAACCTCAAATTCTTCGCTTTTTATCCCGCGTAGATCAGTGGGTCGATGCCGACCGCTACCTCCGAGTTCAGAACCTCACTTTTGCCACGCGTATTGCCCATCGACTTCTCAACACGGACCCTAACGACAATGTGGCGCTCACCATCCTGGCTCAAGGGGCCGCCCTCGAGAATGATTGGGAGAAGAGTCAGAGCTATCTTGATCGCGTGCTGGAGAAATCTGGGGAGCATGGCCCCTCCCTCTTAACCCATGCTCTGTGTTCCTACGCCCTCAATGATGCAAGCGAGGCGAAACGTAAACTGGACACGTTGGCGGGGCATCCGGAGGTGGGTCGGTCCGCCAAACTCTGGGCGTATCACATCGGCGAGAACCAATCTCCCAACCGTGAACTGGTGAGAGAGTTTATTGCTGGGTCCCGTACCGAAGCCGACAAGAGTTGGACTTCTGTGTTGGCGATGTTCCCAGAAAACCCCGAAGCCCTCTTTGCAAAGTTCCTCGCCGAGAGTCATGAAAAGAAACCCCAAGAAGCGGTTTCGGCCCTAGAAAAAATCCTGAACCTCGACCCCCGCCATCACGGAGCCCGGTTGTTCCTGATCCAGGTGATTCGAAGAATCGAGAGCAATCCCCGACCTCTCATCGATGCCGGACTCGACCTCTTTCCTGAGGATCCTATGCTTCAGTGTGAGTTGGGTTTTAGCATGGAACAAGAAGGGCATGAGGATCACGCCGTGCGCGTCTATCGTGGCGTTATAAAGACGGCCCAGACCGAAAAAATCCCGCCTTGGTCCCTCATGCAGGCCGGCAATGGCCTCATGCGTTTGGCACCCGGAACCGCTTCCATGACCGAAGTCGAGAAAGCCTGTGAGTTTCAGCAGACCATTCCCGCCATTCGCCTACTCTCGGGTCTGGAAGAGGCGCGAGGCGATGGCCACAAAGCAGAGAGCCGTTTGCGAGAGGCCCTCCGCCGTATGGGTCCTCTTCCTGAGCTACGCTACGCCCTCGGCGATCTTCTAAGACGGCAACAACGCCTTCCCGAAGCGGAGGGGGTGTTCAAAACTCTCATCCAACAGTTCCCTCAATCTCCGCTTGGGCACCGCGGCTTGGGCGACCTCAAACTCTTGAAAGAGATGAAGGAAGCAGCCGGACACTATGAAGAGGCGATGCGTCTGGATCCCCAATCCATGATCCCCGGCCTAGAATACATTCGCGGGATTTATGCCCTAGGTCAAAAAGAATTCGCGACCGCTCGCGGTCGACTGCTTTACGCCGCCATGAACGAGTCCCACAACTCGCAGTTTTGGGTCAGTTTGGGTGCAGCCGATTTCTATCTTGGCAATGTCGATGCCGCGATTCGAGCCACGAAACTTGCAGCCAAACTCAACCCCACCGACCCGGGCATTACGCACAATCTATCTAACTACTATCAAGCAAAGTTTCTTGGTGCCCCATGGCGGCTGAACTTCGCTTGGAAAGCATGGCGACTTAGGCGCCAAGCGGCTTCTCTGGCCCAGGGGAATCAGCAGGATTTACTCCGCTTGAACAAAGACCAACCGAGCTAGCTAGGTAGGACCAACAGCCGCGTTGTCATGGGTGAACGAATACTGGCTCCTGACTCATCTTCCTGAAGTAACCGAACCCAATACACTCCGGCACTCACCGGCAAACCACTCTCTCCCCTGAGGTCCCAGGTTTCTGTGGTTTCGAGGCCCGCGGCCGGTCGATGAGAACTTCCTAGTTCGCGTACCCGGCGACCTTGTAGGTCAAATACTTCCAAACGATAGGTGCCGCTGGTCTCGTGAGGAGCGAGAAAGAATTGCAGTTGCACAGGACCCTGAGCGGGATTTGGTCGGGGGGCACGCAGAACCGATTGAGCGACTCCCGGCACCACAATTTCCATAACCCCAAGCTCCTCCTCAAGGCCGAAGGCATCGGTGGCAAGGACTTTGTAGTAATGGGTTCGCCCGGGTTCGAGATACTGGTCTAGAACGGAGTACTCGCGGGGTTGACCTTCTTCTGCGGTGGCAATCCGGTGGAACGGACCCTCGGGGCTAAACCCTCGAAAAACCTGGTACTCGGTTTGGGCAAACTCCTTTAGAACGTTCCAGCGAATCTCAACCCCATCGGCTTCCAATCGCACATCGCCCAAGAATAATTCGGTGAGCGGCGTGAGCGCTTCACCGGAACGTAGTTCGACCACGGCGGCTCCGGTTCGCTGATCGACACGATGCAGACCGCGGGATTGAAGACGGCCGACCATTTGATCGAAAGTTAGGTTTGGAAACTGTTCCAACAGCAGGGCCACTGTACCCGCGACATGGGGGGTTGCCATGCTGGTTCCGCGTCGAATCCAATACAGCTCATTGGGTGTGCGAAGGTTGTTGAGTTCGTCTTCGGTATAGGAAGATGCGGGAACATCAGAAGAAAATGCGGACAAGATCCCGCCGCCCGGGGCAAGAATGTCGGGCTTAATCCGGCCGTCGGCGGTAGGTCCCACTCCGGAAAACCAAGTTACATCCCCCACCGGGGTGGTTCGGGTATAGCAAGAC
>JABDJR010000653.1 GCA_013003415.1 Candidatus Eiseniibacteriota bacterium
GGATCATAGTTGGCCGCCGTGTTGGACCAATCCACTCCCATTTCGGTCCACGGCGCCGTGATCCGGTGGATGCTAACGGACGAAGGTGCTTCCTTGGTTACCCACAGTTGAAGGGTGGCACCAGTAACGGACTCGGAGCCCGGGATTGAGGAAAGATCAAACTGCATCACCGCTCGAAGATCGTCCGTTGGTTTCGTTTTGGTCAAAAGCTCTGCGTTTAACCCAAAGTTCGTGGTGGGTGACGCCTCCTTTAAGTAGCTGTCTTGCACCGACTGCGTAACGTAGGTATCGGAGTCATAGCTAACATTGGCCTCAATGTGATTCACGTGAAAGTCGTGGGAGTCGACCGCACCTTTTCTTGTTAAACGAATCCTAAAGTTCCCGTTTTCGAACTCGGAGGGGCTCCAGGTACGCCCCCAGCCATCAGCCGGCCCTCCGAAGATCTCGATGGAGTCCACCATGGAAATCGGCCAAATGGCACCCTTTCCGGAACTGGTGTACGAAGTTCCCCCATCCCAAGAAAGATCGATGTCCACACCGTTGGCTTCGCCCTGGTTGTTTCCTTCTACGTTGATCTGAATTCCCTTGATGGTCGCTCCCGCTGGAATCTGGAAGTGAAAGTCGTACCAATCTTGAGCGTCCCCGTTTCGGTTTTCTCTCGCGAACTCCGTGTCACTGGCATAGGCGCGAGCCGGGTCGGTCCACTGATTGTAGTCATCATCTTTGTTGGACGGACTCTTGAACCCCGTTTCCTTCGCCAGAAGGCTGGCCGGAGAGAGCACCAAAAGGGCAAGGCACGATATAGCGGCCCATAGGACCACAACACCCGGAGGTCTGTTGGTGGATGTCGATGCCGTGAAAATGTTCAAGATTAAGCTCGTTATGGGTTGCGGGACCGCTTGCTTTGTTAGCGGCTTGGGCCGGGGCAAACCTTAGTTTCGCTCAAGTCACCCAGCTTCTGGTCTATATAAACCTTTTTAAGCCAATTTCAGGGGTCGAAGTCCTTAATCCTGAGAAAAATTCAGTCCAGATGCATCCAAATTATCTGCTTTGTCTAACTAATTTTCATAACAGAAATTAAACACTGAGCTGTTCCTAGCCCACGAAATCGACCTAGAGCTTTGGCTCAAACAGCACGCGCTGCAGTGCAGCTGCGGGGAGTAACCGATGCAAAACCATATTAGTGCCCGGCGCCTCTTCGACCGACGCCTATTCACTTTAATAATTTCCGGATCTCTCGCCATGGGCCTGAGTGCTTGTGGTGACAGCGATGATCCGGCCAGCCCGAATACTTCTGAAACCGCACGCGTGCGTGCGATTCACCTTTCCCCGGATGCCCCGGCCGTGGACATCTTTTTAACCTCCCCGGCTGGTGCCCCCAGCCGCGCGGCGTCCGGGGTAGCCTTCCCCAACACCATTACCTACGCGACCGTAGACGCAGGCACTTACCAAGTTGACGTGTCGGCCGCGGGAAGTCCCGCAAGTGACGCCGTATTATCTGTTCCCGGGCTGGCCTTTGAAGCCGACCGCAGCTACACCGCAGTCGCGTACAACAACCTGGGCTCCATCGCTGCTCTTGCCCTTGAAGATGACTACACGAATCTCGCCTCCGGGAACCTTCGCGTCCGTGCGATTCACACCGCGGTTGGAGTTGGTGAAGTTGATATCTGGAACATTCCCGCTACGGGAAGCCCGGCTCCGCTCTATACCAATGTTGCTTTTGGCGCGGTGGGCGATTACCTCGACCTTCCTGCCGGTGCCTACACCTTGGGTTTTGACCTCGACAACGACGCGAACCCAGATGTTGTTTTTGAGCTTCCCGATCTACCTGCCGGTACCGTGGCCAACGTTTTTGCCGTCACCGATAAAGACGGGAACGTTTTCTTGCAGGCTCAGCTCGAAACCGGTGCTGCAGCCAAAATTGAACCGAAGATGGAAAGATCTCCGGCCAGGTTTAACTAGCGAAACGTATTGCGACTTCGGTCGCAAGAGCCCCGGGCGTGGTAGGCAGCAGCGAGCTCCACGTCCGGGGATTTTTTTGTTCTGCGATAGATTCTTCGGTTCTTGGGAGCGCATGCAAGGAGTGGTATCTTTCTTTCATGCGCTCTTTCTGGTCTCTCATCATTGCTTGCGCGCTCTTCTACTTCGCGGCGGCGGCTCCCCTATCCGCGCAAACGCGGATCATGCCGCTTGGCGATTCCATCACCCAGGGCGGGCAGACTTATGCTTCCTACCGCTACGAACTCTGGTTCATGCTAGAACAAGCTGGTTACGTGGTGGATTTTGTAGGGCAGCAAAACCAATTGAACGGCAACAGCACGCCAGACGCGGCTGCCTACCCCAACTACTTCACCACGTTCGACCGAGACCACGAAGGTTACTGGGGCTGGAGAACCGATGAGATCCTTACCATCATCGACACGGCAGCGGCTCAGGGCCTGCCCGATATTGTCCTCATTCATCTAGGCACGAACGATATCGGCCAACTTGGCGCGACCGGCGTCACCAATGCCGACGCAAATCTACGCACGATCATTGACCGCGTGCGTCTTGTAAACGCCAACGCTGTTTTTCTCCTAGCACAGGTGATCCCCATTGGTATGGGAACCACCTATTTCAACAACGCGGATCAAGTCGACTCCCTGAACGCGGTGGTCGATTCGGTCGCCGCCGCGATGACAACCGGCCCCTCTCCGGTTGTGGTGGTCGATCAGAACGCCGGGTTCGATGTGAACACCATGATGCAGGGCGATGGCCTACATCCTAATTTTCTCGGCGAAGCGCAAATGGCCTCGGTTTGGCTGAGCGAGCTTGCTAACTACCTCACCGGGGGGAACCCACCTCCTCAAATTTCTATCACCGCACCGGCCAACGGCGCATCCTTTGTGTCTCCGGCCGACATTTCAGCCACCGCCGATGCCACGGACGCCAACGGGTCGGTGAGCGAAGTTCGCTTCTTTGTGGATGGGATCCTGGCAGCTACCGACACCTTAAGCCCCTATGAATACGATTGGCTTGGAGTAACGGCGGGGAACTACACCCTGACTGCCGAAGCCGAAGACGATGAGGGGGCCATCGCTCCCGCCAACCCCGTGTCGGTCACGGTGCTTCCTCCTGGGAGTGGCATCCCGGTAACGGTTTCAAATCACAGTTTTGAGGAACCTATTCTGGGCGACAGCCTCCTTGCCTCAGGGCCTGGATTGGTTGGAGGCTGGAACTTTTCGGGAACCGCGAGCACGTTTACGGGGATCTTCAACCCCCCCGCAGAAAGTTATCCCACTGCAGGAGGAAGCAATCCCCCCACCGGAGCACACGGCGCCAACGTCGCTTTCCTTTTTAACAATGGCGGTCCCGCCGACTCGGTCTCTGCCGAGCAAGTCTTGAGCGACTCTCTTCTTGCTGACATGGAGTACACCCTCACCGTGGCCATCGGCCAGTTCCTTCCCAATCAGCCCTATGCCTTTTCCACCTACGCGGGGTATCGGGTGGAGTTGCTCGCCGGAGGTACGGTGATTGGCTTCGATGAGGACTCTTTCACACCGCCGGTTGGAGCCTTCCAAGACGCATTCTTTACCGTTCGGTCGGACAGCCTCAATCCAAGTCTGATCGGTGAACCTCTGCGTATTCGGCTTGATATTGCCGCAACCGACGCGCAACGATCCAGCCACTTCGACAATGTTCGCCTTACCCGGAGCGCCATCAACACCACCGGAATCCCGGATCAGAAACCGTTGCCCCTCTTGCTTCACGCTTATCCCAACCCTTTCTCTCACCGACTCGTGGTCGAGCCCGCTCAAGAGGCCGCGGGAGTGGTTCGCATTTTCGACAATCAAGGAAGACTCGTACAAAGCTCGCCTCCCATCCGTTCGGGAGCGCGTTTCGTTTGGGATGGGACTGATGAGGGAGGTCGCGCGGTTGCCTCCGGCGTCTATTTTGTGCGGTTGGAAAACGGCACGCGGGGCGCTACTCAACGAGTGGTGCGACTCCCCTAGTCGGCAACCGGCGGAGCCGGAGCCTGAACTCCGAACATCTCCTTAACCGAATCTCTTTGCAAAACCAAAATGGTTAGCACCCCGAGCACGGTTCCGTGAGGAACAAACAAGCAAGCTAGAGCCGCCATGACCATGCAAAAGGTGTGTTTCTTGCGACGCGAAAGAAACTGTCCCGCGCGAAAGAAGAAAAAAGCCAAAATCCACCCCAAGAGAATCATGGTTCCTGCAAAGGAGGCAAACAACCAGCCCACCATAACCGTTTCCTCTTCAGCCCCGGGCTCAGCGCCCCAACCCGAGATAAGACCAATTCCCGCCACAAGATGGATGATAGGGAAACACGCGGTTAGAAAGGTAATTCCGGCAAGGACGTAGTAGAAAATAGAAAGCAAACCGAGATGTTCATGATCCTTGGTTTTGGTCGACATGAATCCTCCCCGAGTACATTGAAGGGGCTAGTCGGCGGCGTCCCCGTCAAAAAAATCTACGACGCCGGTTTCGAGCGAGTAGTGGGCCCCAACCACAAGCACATCTTGGTTTTGGATGGCCGCCGCAATCACTTCAGATTGCGTTTTAAGCACATTGACGACATTTTGAACGTTTTTTCGCTCCACCGTCTCTTCGAGGGAATACTTGTTTTTTGATGAGTAAGTTGCATACGCATCTCTTGCCACCGGCGCGATATGATCAAGGATGGCTGCAAGGTTTTGAACCCCTTCGGCATCGGACTTTACGTGCGCTATGGCAGCTTGGACCGCACCGCAATTCGAATGACCGACCACGATCAGCAGCGGAATGTTCAGGTTCGCTACTCCAAACTCAGCACTTGCCACCACTGCGGGGGCATCGACATTTCCTGCCACCCGAATCACAAACAGATCACCCAAACCCTGGTTGAATACAAACTCAGAAGGAACTCGCGAATCGGAGCAACTCACGATGGTGGCAATAGGGGCTTGTCCGGAGGTGAGCTCTTCACGGCGCACCAAACTTCCGAGTTGGCTATCGAGAACACCGGCTGCAAATTGGCGGTTACCCTCGCGAAGGCGTTCAAGGGCTTCTTTAGGATTCAATCTAGGCTCCTTTCAGGTGAACATGAATCTTACTGATCTTCGGTCGCGGCTACCAGAGGAAGGGAATGGTTTGTTTTCCTGAAGCTTTAGCCACCTTGAGTGATCTAGAGAGCGCTGTTGATCGCCTCGGCAGCGGCCCACCCAGAAACGGCGGCCCCTTCCACTCGAGGACCCGCGAAGGCATCGCCGGCCAAGACGGCGGGCGGCAAACCCTTAAGCACCAGGCACGGTTGCTCGTGAACACGAATTGGCTTGCTGTAGCGCCACCCGTGGACCTGAACCGATAGAACTTCGGTTGCAATCCATGCCTCAGCCGCTGCCATCATTTCTTTTGCCGTTTGCTCTCGATCTTGGTCCCACCGTGAGCGGCTAAAGGCGTCGGTGGCATGGAGGATCATTCCATGAGGGGTTTCCAAGCCTTCACGCTGATTATCGGCCACCCAAGCCAACGGGCCCTCAGAAGGAACAAGACAACCGGGAGAGGGCACCGCGGAAGGACCCGCTAACACCATCATCGTGGCCAAACAGCGCTCGTACTGAATGGCCTCGAGTTCTTCCTGCTGGCTTGGGTCAAGATTGAGGGAACTATCTTTTGCAAGCGCCAGGGTCTGTGGAACCGGGGCGGTTAGCACAACCGCGTTAGCCGATATCGAAGATTGGTCTTCGAGTTCTAGGCTCCACGAAGATTCGGTGGGCCTGAGGGAACAAACCTTGGTCGCGCTCCGAACCGTCAGGCCATCAGCCAGAGTTTTCGCAACCGTGTTCATGGTGGGATAACCGCGAAAACGCGGATGGCTATCGGGGGCTCCCCCAATACTCCGATACCATTCTCCCGCAACCTCATTCTTCACCCAGGACTGAACAAGCTCGGCGAAGCGTGCGTTCCGAGTTGTCATGAACTGGGCTCCGTGGTCAATGGCCACCTCGCCCATTTGCCGGGTGGCAAGACGACCTCCAACACCCCGCCCCTTGTCAACCACGAGCACGGCTTTACCCGCTTGCTGAAGATCCTTAGCCGCCAGTAGGCCAGAAATGCCCGCACCGACAACCACGACATCAAAAAAATCTGTTGTGCTTTTCATGCGCTCATTCTTTTCCGGTGGTCCTTACTTCGG
>JABDJR010000666.1 GCA_013003415.1 Candidatus Eiseniibacteriota bacterium
CGGTGGAACCGGGCGCGGGGAACGTGGATCCCACTTGGCTCAGGCCTCACCTGGGAAGTCGATCCTCTCGGTACCGAAGGCGCCACCCTATTTAGCAAAGATGACCGGTTGTATGTTGGCGGGGCATTTACCATTGCCGGTGGAAAAGCAGCCAGCTTCTTTTCGATTTGGGATGAGTCCCTCGTCCCTGTGGAAGTTCTTGCCTCTCAAGCGAAACGCACCCGGTCCGGCGCCGAACTCACCTGGAAAGCAGCCGGGAACCCAGGGGATGTGCTTGGATTCCATGTCTACCGCGGAGATCGCCGCATTTCTGAGCGTCTTGTTCATTCCACGACGAGCAACTACCGGTTCGAAGATTCCGAAGCCCCCCGCGCAGAAACCGAGTACTTTCTTGCCGGCATCGACCGTCAAGGCGAAACCTCCTGGCACGGTCCGGTGACCCTAGCCGCGGCTTCGATTACCCCGGTTCTGGGCTTGGCGAATCCCAACCCCTTCCGAGCCTCAACCACGATCTCTCTTTCCCTTCCCGAGCGTGGCAACGTGACAGCCTCGGTAATGGATTTACGGGGCCGGCAGATCCGCGTCCTACACACGGGATTCCTTGAAGCCGGAGACGCGTCCTTCACCTGGAACGGTCTCGATGACAGAGGTCGATCGACCGCAGCCGGAGTGTATTTCCTTAAAATCTCCAGTCGCGGACAAGTAGCCGACCGAAAGATTCTGAAAATCGAGTAGATCTTGATTCACCTACCCGTTCTGGGTAGGGTCACTCTCCTATGAGATACTTTTGGGTGCTTGCCGTTGTTGTTTTGGCTGCGGCACTACGGTTTTTCGGGTTGGACTGGGGCCTACCTCAGGTCTATGAAGAGGCTACGCCTCTCAAAAAGGCTTGGGATCTTCTGGGTCTGGGCCCGGCGCGCGACTTTGAGCTCAACCCCAAGTTCTTTAACTACCCGTCCCTAACCATCTATCTGCAACTGTTGGCCCAGGGGCTTCTGTACGGATTCCTCAAGCTCGTCGGTTCGGTTGACTCCAGCCTCGATTTTCAACGCGTCTTTTTTATTGAACGTTCACCCTTCTACATAGCCGGACGCATGGTCACGGCCCTGTTTGGCATTGGCACGGTTTGGATCACGGCAAAGCTGGGCGCCATCATCACCAACAAATGGCTCGGACTGTTTGCCGCTCTCCTCCTTGCCCTCAATGCGTTTCATCTGGAAAAGTCTCAAGTCATTGAAGTGGATGTTCCCCTCACCTTCTTTGTCGTGCTCGCTTTCTTTTTTATGGTGCGGTCGGAAGAACTCAGCCTCAAGAAAGCTGTGCTTGTAGGGCTTGGAATCGGTTTGGCCGCGGGAACCAAGTACACGGGTGCCTTCCTTGCTTTACCCGCGACCTGTCTCATCTTCATGATGCGGCCAACTCCTGAGTCCGACCCCGCGTCTGAACCGGAATCCCCAGGCGATCCATCTCTTCCGGATCACCCCACACCATCGCCCCCTTGGAGAAGCCGCTTCACCTGGCTGTTCACGGCGGGTTTCGTGTCGGCCGTTACCTTCTTTGTGACCAGCCCTTATGTCCTATTGGATTACGCGAGTTTTTCTAGCGACCTTGCTATGGAACGGGAGCACATGCGTCTCGGCCACTTCGGAGTCGATGACTCCTTCTCTTGGGATTGGTACACACAAATCCTGGGAAGCAAACTCATGACTTGGCCTTTGTTGGGGCTCGGAACCCTAGGGCTTCTCTGGGCCTTCCTGGAACGAAGACGCAACGCGATTCTCATTGCCATCTTTTGCCTAGGGTACTTCTTGCTGGTGGGTAGCTGGTCCATGAAGGCGGACCGCTATGTCCTTCCGCTCGTGCCTCTGATGCTCGTCTTGGCCATGATTCCTTTGGAGAAATTGCAGTCTCGCCTGTCCTCACGAGCCCTGATCCCTATTCTTGGCGCCTTGCTCGTCTTTCCAATCTTGGCTCTGCCTAAGCATTTCGATCGCCTCAAACTCGACACCCGAACCCAAGCCAAAGTGTGGATTGAAGAGAACCTGGCTCCAGGTTCTCTACTAATTTCAGAAGCTTATGGTCCCGATGTGTACGACCCGATCGAGTTTTGGCCACTTCACCCGCAACTCAAGGCCCATGTTCGCGCTTCAGGCACGCTGCTGTTTGGCTATCACCAAATCCCCATGTTTCAGGTTATGCCGCACCTTAGCTCGCGCTTCTATGTCATCGATCTCTACGAAAACGCAGACTATTTTGTCACTTCAAGCGCGGTCCGGGATCGATACCAGGCGGACCCTTCTACCTTTGCCACTCAACTCAAGTTCTACAGCCAACTCGAAGGGCACTGTGAAAAAGTCAAAGTGTTTCATAGCGATGAAAGCCCGGGCCCTGAAATCATCATCTACAAAAACCCCATTCAAAAAGAGCCCATGGGATCTCGAACCGCTTTACGTGGACCCATCCCTCTCAATATCGAAACCAACGAATACACGGGCGAAGAGTCTTTCTCGTTCTACAGTTTGGGTTTGAACTACGAGACGTTCGACCACACGGAAGCCGCCCTCGCCAACTACATGATGGCCCTGCGCTACCCCACTAGCCGCCCGGGGATCTATCTCAATCTGGGTCTTGGGGTGACGCGCTGCCTTTTGAAGTCGGGGAGACGGCCCGAGGCTCTTCAGTTCCTACAGGAGGCTATGATGCAAGCCAACGATCCCGGGGATAGAGCTCGGCTTGGGGAGGTTCGCAACTCGATCTAGTTCGGGCTCGATTTAGTTCGGGCTCGATCTAGTTCGGGCTTCGATTTAGAGTTGCGCCGGGCAGGCTAAGCTTTGGGTTCTTGGCGCTCGTGGTTGATGCCGTAGGAGAACACGTCGGGACGAAAGTAGTGCCCGGCGGGATCAAAGTTTTGGCGTTCTTCTAGCACAAGTTGGGAATCAATCTCCGCACTGATGATCCCTTCCTCATCGAGCAAAGGCCCGGCAATCACCTGACCCTTGGGATCGACAATGAGGCTTCCCCCTTTGTAGAGCTGCTGTTCTCCGTTAAACATGGCGTCTTTCAGCTTGAAGCTGGATGGAACGTCGCTCTGGCGAAGCACACCCGAAGCC
>JABDJR010000669.1 GCA_013003415.1 Candidatus Eiseniibacteriota bacterium
CGTTCATGGTGACAGCAAGCGGTTGCGCGCCGCCCATGCCTCCGAGGCCGGCGGTCAGCACGACCTGACCCGCCATGTCTTCTTGACCCCTTTGGCGAGCTGCCTCGGCAAAAGTTTCGAAGGTTCCTTGAACAATGCCTTGGGTTCCGATGTAGATCCACGAGCCAGCCGTCATCTGGCCGTACATCATGAGGCCCTTGTCCTCCAGGTCTCTGAAGTGCTCCCAATTCGCCCAGTTCCCAACCAAATTGGAATTAGCAATGAGCACACGCGGGGCATCCGTATGCGTTTTGAAAACGGCAACCGGTTTGCCACTTTGTACCAGCATCGACTCGTCGTTTTCGAGCCTCTTTAAGGTCGCCACAATGGAGTCGAAGGCTTCCCAGCTGCGGGCGGCCTTTCCGGTTCCCCCGTAAACCACCAACTCATCGGGTTTCTCAGCAACCTCGGGATCGAGATTGTTCATGATCATGCGCATGGCCGCTTCTTGTTGCCATCCCTTGCAGCTGAGGCTTTCACCCCGCGGGGCTTTTACCACACGACTGGTCTCGGCGGTTGTCATCTTGTTTTCTCCGTTTCTAAGGTACCCGTTGCCCACCAACGTCGCGTCTTTTCCACCAGCTCATCGACGCTCAAGGCTTCTTGAACCGGCACGGGTAAAGCCTTTGCAAATCGTCGTCCGTATCCCTTGCCCAAGAACCTTGGGTCAAGCACAAGCACCACACCTCGGTCGGAACGACGACGAATTAATCTTCCAAATCCCTGCTTAAATTTTAGAACCGCCTCCGGCAAATAAAGATCCATAAATGCGTTCCCACCCGCAGCCTCGACTCGTTCGCTTCTTGCTTTGAGCCGGGGATCGGTAGGAACACCGAAAGGAAGACGCGTTATGACGAGAATCTCCAGCGCGTCTCCGGGGAGATCAATCCCCTGCCAAAAACTTGCGGTTCCCAAAAGAACACCGTGGGGAAGATCCCGAAACCGTTCGAGTAACTCGGCCGGGCTCTGACCTTCACCTTGGGCAAGTATAGTCGATTCCTGAAGGGCAGGGTGATCGCGTAGCGCCTTGTGGGTCTGATTCAAATCTCGGTAGGACGTGAACAGGGCAAGGGTTTTGCGATTGGGTTCGTGAACCAAATCTCCCAGAACCTTTGCCGTAGATTTCGGAAAGTTCGAGTCTCTGGGGTCAGGCCCATTTTTGAGTGCAATCACCGCCGATTGCTCCTCGTAGGCAAAGGGCGACGGGTACGCGACCGCGTGCAGCCGTTCCCCCAGGCCCGTTTCACGAGAAAAGAAACCAAAGTCCTCGCCCGTCGCCAAGGTTGCCGAGGTGAACACGACCCGCGTGGGCCCTCGCATGAGCGCAGGGGTTAAGTGGGGGCCCACTTCTAAGGGGGACCGACACAAATCGAAATGCTCTCCGGACCACTCTTTCCAATGCACCACATCTCGATCATTTTCATCGGGGTTTAGAAGCTGGTCTAAATCCTGGCGCGCGCTCACCACCTCGTCGCGGAAGCGGGACAAGCCGGCGGCAAAACCTAGGGCGTGAGGATGATCCGCTTCAGGGTGAGAACTCATATGGTTTTCGAGGACGGCGATGTCGGCGTCGAGAGTTCCTAAACCATGAACCACTTTCCGAAACCCTGCCGGACACAAGTGATCGATTTCTTCTGCGGTTTCAAACGTTTGTCGCGGGTCGCCCCCAGGCTTCTTCCCGTTGGCAGCACCAAAGTAAGGTTCGCAAGCTTCTAAACCTTTCACCGCACGCATCACCGCCTTCCAACGTGCCTCTCCCTCTCCCTCTTTTAGGAATGTCGGGGCCGAGGGACCGGGCATACGTTCCTTAATGCCACGCAGTCGGCGCACGCCTACCCGGAGCGTAAGGTGATCGAGAGAGGTCGTAAGAAACGCATGAGCTTCATCGATGATGAGAGACTCAAAACTTGGCAGAAGCCGCCCGTCTTGAAAGAGCTCAATCGCCAACAAAGCATGATTGACGACGAGCAGATCGGCGTCCGCAGCCTCTTTCCGAGCCTTCTTGTAGAAACACCCGCTGTCGGGAGTGCATCCGCGATGGGAACAGAACTGAGGGTCGCTCGATGCCCGCAAAGTCAGAAACCGCAGGTCACGCGCATCTTTCTCACCGCACTCGGAAAAATCTCCGGTCTCGGTGGTATCC
>JABDJR010000007.1 GCA_013003415.1 Candidatus Eiseniibacteriota bacterium
AATTCAGCATTGAAGCTTTCCGGGTTGGCTTCGCTTGTAAACTCGGAGTCAGGGGGAATATGAAAACCTTGGTGGAGAAGCTCTCCCAGCTTTTCCCATTGAGCAAGGGTCAGTGCCGTGGGCGTTCCTCCGCCTAAAAAAACGGTGTCGAGTTGGGGGCGCTCCGACCAAGTGTGCTGGGCTCGGTATTCAATCTCGCGAGCGATCCCCAGAAGCCATGCGTCGGCGCGTGAACTCTCGTACTCTTCCTTAGCGAAGGCACAGTAGGTGCAAAGGAAACGGCAAAAAGGGACGTGAAGGTAGAGTCCAACCGGCGGCTCAGGCGAAGACGGTGATGGGGTCACCGAATGAGATCACCGATCCTCGAAAAGCGCGGCATCTTGGAATCACGGTTGATCGAGAAGTAGATGAAACTCGCCTTCCCGCGAATCTCCTCGAAGGGGACTTGCCCGCGAACGCGGCTGTCCTGGGAGTTGTCTCGGTTATCGCCCATAAGAAAGTAGTGACCCTCTTCAATGGTGACCGGGCCAAAGAAATGCATGTTGCCGCCGCCTCGCACGCGCGGGTCGCGATACTCCGGTTTAAAGGTCCGCCCAAGGTGCTTCGTGAACGACTCTTCGGTGGCCTCGCCGTTGATGTAGACCACCTTGTCTTTGATCTCTACAGTGTCGCCGGGGGTACCAATGACGCGCTTAATGTAGGTTGTGCGCCCGTCTTCGGGATAGGTAAACACCACAATGTCGCCCCGTTTGGGCTCGCGCAAGTCAGGAAGTCGGATGTCGGTGAAAGGCACTTGGGCACCGTAGATAAACTTGTTCACAAACAAGTAGTCGCCAACCAAGAGGGTGTCTTCCATGGATTCGGAAGGAATTTGAAAGGCCTGAAAAAAGAACGCGCGCAGGAAAAGAAACAGGATAACTGCTCCCCCGATGACCTCGGTCCACTCGCGAATGAAACCCTTTTTCTTTTTCAGTTTTATGGTTTTGGCTGCCGGTTTCGAACTGACGTTGATACCCACTCGTTCTCCCTACCGAATGATGTCGCCGATGCGAGCGAGTCTCGGTTTGCGTTTGTCTCCAAGAGACAAATAAATAATCATAGCTTTGCCAATAATAAGATCGTCCTCGAGGAAGCCCCAGAACCGCGAATCGTCGGATTGGTCTCGATTGTCCCCCATCACGAAGTACTGCCCTTCGGGAATGGTGACCGGACCGTAGAAGTCCCGGTTGCCCTTGCCTTCGGGAAAGATTTGCGAGTTGTTGTAGTTCCGGGGCCTTCGCCGAGTGGCGGTGAACTTAGCATAGGGCTCATCAATCAGCACATCGTTGATGTATAGAGCCGAATCCCGAATCTCAAGCACGTCACCCGGTTCTCCCACGACTCGCTTGATAAAATCGCGAGTTTCATCTTTGGGATACTTGAAGACCACCACATCTCCCCGCTTGGGAGATTGCAGCGCGGGGAGTCGAAGATCGGTGAAGGGAACGTGAGCGCCATAGACAAATTTGTTCACGAAAAGGAAGTCTCCAACCAGCAGGGTGTTTTCCATGGAACCGGTTGGGATTTTGAAGGCCTGCATGCCGAAAACGCGAATGGTGAGTACCAAGAGGATGGCGAAGATGATCGCCTCGGCGTACTCGCGGGTTACCGATTTCTTTCGAACTTGAGGTGGATTTAGGGACTCTTCCTGAGGGGTTTCAAGATGAGTCGTATCCGCATCCATTTATCTCTCTACCTTCAATACAGCTAAGAACGCATCTTTGGGCACAGCCACGTCGCCGACCTGCTTCATGCGTTTCTTTCCTTCCTTCTGCTTCTCGAGAAGCTTGCGCTTCCGGGAGATATCTCCACCATAACACTTCGCGGTGACGTTCTTTCGCATGGCGCCAATGGTTTCCCGGGCGATGACCCGGCTTCCCACCGAGGCTTGAATCGCCACCTGGAACATCTGGCGAGGGATTAGCTCTTTGAGCTTTGCCGCCACACTCCGGCCCCACTCGTAGGCTTTGTCCGCGTGAACCAAGACCGACAGAGCATCGACGGGCGCCCCGTTCAGCATCATGTCCATCTTCACGATCTTGGAGGTGTTGTAGCCTTTGTGCTCGTAGTCCATGGTCGCGTACCCGCGAGAAATCGATTTCAGCTTGTCGTAAAAGTCGAGCACGATTTCGTTTAGGGGAAGATCGTAAACAAGCTTCACCCGCTCGGTGTCGAGATAGACCATCTCCTTATAAATACCGCGTCGGTCGGTGGCAAGTTTCATTATGTTGCCCACGTACTCGGTGGGAACCAGAATGGTCACCAAGACATAGGGCTCTTCCACCATTTCGAAGTTCCCGGGATCGGGCATCTTGGCCGGATTCTCAACAATCTCAACCTCACCGTCGGGCATGAGAACCTGGTACCGCACGTTGGGGACGGTGGCAATAAGCTGCAAGCCGTACTCGCGCTCAAGACGTTCTTGGACAATTTCCAAGTGAAGCGGGCCCAAGAATCCACAACGGAAACCAAAACCGAGGGCTTCGGAGGTTTCTGGTTCGAAGGTGAGGGCGGCATCGTTTAAGGCCAGCTTTTCAAGCGCCGCTTTCAAGTCTTCGTAATCATCGGTTTCGATGGGATAGAGCCCACTAAACACCATGGGCTTCATGGGCTGGTAACCGGGGAGGGCATCGCCGCCCTTGTTCCCCGCATCGAGCACCGTGTCCCCCACCGTGGCGTCGCCGATTTGCTTTACCCCGGCAATGATGTAGCCGACATCGCCGGCCACGATCTGGGGCTTCTTAATCATTTCTAGGCGGAAGATGCCGGTTTCAAGAACCTCATAGGACTCCTCCGGGTGAGCCCGAAACACAATCTGCTGACCGGTTTTGACCGTACCATCGACAACCCGCACGTAGGCAACCACCCCACGAAACTGATTGAACACGGAGTCAAAAATCAGGGCTCGCGTTTCCGGATCACCAGGAGGAGGCGGCGGAATATCACGCACGACCCGCTCCAAAACCTCGTCGACTCCAATTCCGGTTTTGGCCGAAATACGAAGAATGTCTTCGGGTTCGACATCGAGTAGCATGGAAAGTTCGTCGGCAAACTTGTCGGGGGTGGCCACGGGCAGGTCGACCTTGTTCAACACCGGAATGATGGTTAACCCGGACTTTTGGGCCAACAACATGTTAGACAAGGTCTGGGCCTGAATACCTTGGGCCGCGTCGACTACCAGCAATGCGCCTTCGCAGGCGGCGAGGGATCGGGAAACCTCGTAAGAAAAGTCGACATGACCGGGGGTGTCGATCAAGTTGAAGATGTATTTGGTTCCGTCGGGAGAGTTGTAATCCATGGTGATGGGATGGGACTTGATCGTGATCCCCTTCTCCCGCTCGAGGTCCATGGAGTCGAGAACCTGCTCCTTCATTTGGTATTTGGTGAGGGTGCCGGTTTGCTCAAGCATACGATCGGCCAGCGTCGACTTTCCGTGATCGACGTGAGCGATGATGCAAAAGTTGCGCACCTCGGTTCTCTGTTTCATCGGCCCTCCAAGGCCACGGTTACCTTTGCCTGAAAACCCGTTCCGTCTTCGGAGAGAGCGACATCGGCATCGATCCGTTCATCAAATTTATAAAGATTGGCGTCGACATAAGCGTCGACGGCAGAGAGCAGCATGACCAAGCCCATCTGCCAGTACTTTGCGTTCCGACTGTCTTCAAGCCTTGCCACTTCGGCAATCCAAAACGACTCATCCACCGTTCCGGCAGTCAGATTTCTTTGCCCTACCGCGTCTTGCTTGTCTTGGTTCAGGGCTACCGCCCATCCCAAAATTCCGGCATAGGCCCCAAAACTCAAAACCGCCTTCAACCAGGCGCGGTTTGTTACCTGTCCCCATCCCGGAAGAATCAAGGATTGTACCCCGACCCGGAAAGGGTTTGGGCCAAGATCTGAACCCGAGGAAGAGGCCGGAACCGCTTCCTTGTCCGTCTGCCCCCAGCTGGGGCTTACCACCGTAAGCTGCAAGACACCCATCAGTAGTAGTAAGTGTACAACGGATTTAAAAAATGGCGGGAACGCGTGGGAATCGAACCCACCTCGGACGGTGTTAGCGCCCGACGGAAGGATTTGAAGTCCTCGGGGCCCACCAGGACCCATTCGCCCCCGCAAAAAAGAGGATGATTCTAGGGGCGGGGGATCGCTGTTGTCTACCGTCACGAATCGACACGGCCAACCGCTTCGATTTCGACCGTTGCTCCTAGAGGGAGAGCCGCCGCCTGAACAAGCGACCGAGCCGGGCGGTGGTCTCCAAAAGCTTCTGCGTAAATGGCGTTCACGCGGGGAAAATCCGCAATGTCGGTGACAAAGACCGTGGTCTTCACCACACTAGACAATCCGGAACCGGAAGCATCGAGAACCGCCTCCAAATTCTTGAGCGCCTGTCGCGCCTCTTCCTCGACCCCGCCGGAAACAAGGGTTCCTACCTCGGGATTGATGCCAACCTGACCCGCGGTGTACACGAAGCCGGCAACCCGCACCGCCTGACTGTAAGGGCCGACCGCCCCGGGTGCTTTATCGGTTTGGATAAAGTCCATCTACTCCACCGTTACGCTTTTAGCCAAGTTTCGAGGTTGGTCCACGTCGCATCCGCGCTCTACCGCAATATAGTACGCCAAGAGCTGGAGCGGAAGAACGGTAAGCAGTGGCGACAGCATTTTCTCGGTGGCCGGCACGTAAATAACGTGATCGGCTTTCTCTTTCACCTTGGTGTCGCCCTCGGTGGCAATGGCAATGATCTTGCCCTTCCGAGCGCGAACTTCTTCCATGTTGGAGAGAATCTTGTCGTAGGCGGAATCCTGAATGCAGATAAACACGACCGGCATGTTCTCGTCGATGAGAGCGATGGGCCCGTGCTTCATTTCGGCCGCGGGATAACCCTCGGCGTGAATGTAAGAGATTTCTTTGAGCTTCAAAGCTCCCTCAAGAGCAGCCGGGAAGTTGTATCCGCGACCTAAGTAGAGGAAGTTATTGTGATGGGCGTAGGCCTTGGCAATTTCTTGAATCTGCTCGGTGTTCTTAAGAATCTGCCGCATTTGCTCGGGAATCTTCTCGAGCGCCTGCACCATGGTGCGACCCTGTTCCTGAGAAAGGTTCCGCAAACGACCTAAGGCCAGGGTCAAGACGGCAAGGGCGGCAACCTGACTGGTAAAGGCTTTGGTGGAAGCGACCCCAATCTCGGGTCCGGCGTGAATGTATACGCCTCCGTCGGATTCGCGAGCAATGGTACTTCCCACCACATTGACCAACCCCAGAGCTGGCGCCCCTTTAGCCTGCGCCTCACGCATCGCGGCCAGGGTGTCGATGGTCTCCCCCGACTGACTAATCACAAAACAAACCGTTCCCTGCTTCACAATGGGGTTTCGATAACGGAACTCGGAAGCGTACTCCACTTCCACCGGAATACCCGCGTACTCCTCAAGCATGTACTCGCCAATCATGGCCGAATGCCAGGAGGTGCCGCAGCCAATAATGATGATGCGATCGATCAGGCGAAGCGCATGCTGCTCCATATTCAGACCACCAAGATGGGCTATGCCATCTTCCAAGACCACACGGCCTCGGTAGGTGTTCTGAATGGAGTCCGGCTGTTCAAAGATCTCTTTGAGCATAAAGTGGTCGTAACCACCTTTTTCAATTTGCTCGAGTTCCCACTCCACCTCTTGCACTTCTTTATCGCGAAGGTGACCGTCGATGGTGGTGGTGCGGTATCCATCGGGAGTGATCACGACGAGCTCGCCGTCGTCGAGGTAAACCACTTGCTTGGTGTGGCGGAGGATCGCGCTGACATCGCTCGCGACCCAATGTTCCCCGTCACCGATACCAACCACGAGTGGACTACCATGACGGGCGCCCACAATCTTGGTGGGTTCGTCTTCGTGGACAACCGCAATACCAAAAGTACCCTCAACGAGGTTCAGGGCCTTGCCAACCGCTTCCTCGAGGTTGCCCTCGTAGTATTTTTCAATGAGGTGGGCTAAGACTTCGGTGTCGGTCTCGGTTTCGAACTTGTGACCTTCCGATTCCAGCTTGGCTTTTAGGGAACCGTAGTTCTCGATGATGCCATTGTGAACCAAGGCAAGTTTGCCCGAGCCGTCGATGTGCGGATGGGCGTTTAAGGTGTTGGGTTCGCCGTGGGTGGCCCAACGTGTATGTCCGATTCCGGTGACGCCTTTTGGTCCGTCGCCGTTAAGACTGCCTTCAAGCTGAGCGATCTTCCCTGCCATCTTCCGGATCTCGACGCCCTTACCATTTAAAATGGCAACTCCGGCCGAGTCATAGCCTCGATATTCCAGACGTTTTAAGCCGTCAACTAAGATATCAAGACAGTCTTGATGGCCGGCGTATCCCACAATGCCACACATGCTCTAACTCCTATTCGCCACGCTTTCATCGGGATCCAGACGGAAAGAAAATGCCGTCAAAGAATTTGAAGGATCTATTCTAGCGGTTTAGCTCAGTCCCGCTCTAGCGGTTTAGCTCAGCCCTGTGCGAGCGGCCTCAATGAGCGCCTCGGAGAACTCCCTGCTGCCCGATTCGGCAATAATTCTAATAATCGGCTCCGTACCGGACTTTCTTAAATGTACCCAGCCTTCGGGGCCGGTCACTCGGATGCCGTCTCGTTTGTCTATTTCATTGTTTGGCAGTAGCTTAGAGATCGCAGTTGCCGCCTTATCGAGGTCGAATCCGGCCGTCAGGTCGAGCTTCGTTTTGACCATTTCCAGGGGGGGCAGGCTACCTGCCCAAGCGGACAGGGTCTCGCCCCGCGAAACCAGGCCCGCCAGCACCAACGCGAGGCCACCCGGGGCGTCTCGCCCAAGGTGGAGGGCAGGAAGAATGACACCTCCGTTTCCCTCACCTCCAATACGCGCCTGACGGTCTGTGATTCCCTTCACCACATGAGCCTCTCCCACCGGAGTGCGAGTGACTTCCTGGTCGTGGCGCTTGGCCACCGCTTCCATGCGCGCGCTGGTGGAGAGGTTCGTGACTACCGGCCCGGGCTTTACGGAGAGCACATGGTCGGCGCACAGGGCGAGAGTGAACTCCTCGCCAATGGCAACTCCGTTTTCGTCGACCAAAGACAAGCGATCCACATCGGGATCGAAAGCCATACCAAGATCGGCACCTGTTTCTTTGACTCGCGCGGCAAGTGCGGTCAAGTTTTCGGCAACCGGTTCTGGGATGCGGGGAAACTGGCCGGTAGGCTCTTCATACATGATTTCGAAATCGGTTCCCAATGCTTCAAGAAGCATGCGACCAATCGCTCCCCCGGCTCCATGAACGGCGTCGAGGACAACTTTGAGCTTTCGCGCTCGAATGGCTTCCACATCGACTTCGTCGAGATCGAGAACCAACTGTTTGTGATTTTGGAGCGCATCGGAAACAAGTTCGTGCTTGCCCAGTCCGTCCCAGCGAACCCAAGCCTTGGGCTCGTCGACCGAGTCGAGAAACTTCTTTGCGGTATCGGGAGCCAGGAAACACCCGTCGGGGCCCACGAACTTGAGGGCATTCCATTGGACAGGGTTGTGACTGGCGGTAAGCGCAATACCGCCGGCGGCATGAAAACGCTCTACGGAGAGTTGTACGGTGGGTGTGGGGACAATACCGATGTCGAGAACATCGCGTCCCATGCCCAAAAGGGCAGCCAGAACGGCATGACGCAGGGCCGGACCACTAGGCCGAGAGTCGCCACCGAAAACAATGGGTCCGGGACCTAAACTCGTGGCAAATGCGGATGCGTAGCGAAGGAGTACTTCTGGATCGAGTCCGTCCCCGACGACCCCACGGACGCCGGAAACGCCAGCCATGAG
>JABDJR010000033.1 GCA_013003415.1 Candidatus Eiseniibacteriota bacterium
TTCGCTCAGAGCCAGAGTGGCCTTCTTCGATAGTTCCATCCGCGGGAGATCGTTTTCTACCGCGTACCGCGTTAGAAAGTGTTCGCAGAGATTTGGGATGTCTTCCCTTCGTTCTCGAAGGGGCGGCACCACGATAGGAATGACGTTCAATCGATAGAAAAGATCTTCGCGAAACCGATCGCCTTGCACTTCTTTCATGAGGTCTTTGTTCGTTGCCGCAATCACGCGCACGTCGACATGCATGGGTTCCGTGTCGCCTACGCGTTCAATTTCGCCTTCTTGCAAAGCGCGCAATACTTTGGCTTGCACCTTGAGGCTCATGTCTCCGATCTCGTCGAGGAAGATGGTTCCCCCATCGGCTGCGGTGAACTTTCCATCGCGGTCGCGATCCGCCCCCGTATAGGCACCCTTCACGCAACCAAACAGCTCGGTCTCAATCAATTCTTCGGGAATGGCGGCGCAGTTCACCTTGATGAACGCTTTGTCTTTGCGTGAGCTCGCCCCGTGAATGGCGCGCGCCACCAGTTCCTTACCCGTACCACTTTCCCCGGTTACTAAAACGGTGGCCGGAGTGGGTCCCACCTTGTCAATTTGGCGGAGTACGGAGTTCAGGCCTTTGGAGTCCCCAACCAGCTGGTAACGCATGCTCTCTTCGTCTTGCATGGCGCTGACCTGCAGATCAAGCTGAGACAACCGAAGGGCATTCCGAAGCGCGATCAAGACGCGATCCTTGGACAGAGGCTTCTCAATAAAATCGAAAGCCCCGGCCCGCGTCGCATCAACCGCAATCTGAACCGTGGCTTGGCCCGACACCATCACCACCGAGGTGCGAGGAGAAACCTTCTTCAACTTGGGAAGGATCTGTAGGCCGTCTTCTCCGGGGAGGTTCACATCCAGGATCACCAGCTCAAAGAGCTTCTCGGTGGCCATGGCCAGCCCCTCTTCTCCGGTTTCCGCTTCCGCAACCTGAAAGCCATCCCCTTTAAGAATCATGGAGAGCGTTCGGCGAATATTCTTTTCGTCATCAATAACGAGTACGCGTGGTTTCTGCATCTAACTTTCCTTGTCGGTGGCTAAAGGGAGAGCAAACTGAAACGTTGCTCCGCCCCCAGCTCGATCGGCAACTTCGATTGTGGCGTTGTGGGCCCGCAAAACTTCCGTAACGATGGCTAGCCCCAAACCCATCCCTTCCTTTTTGGTCGAGAAGTCCGGCTCAAAAATCTTGCCTCGCTTGTCTTGAGGCACTCCGGGGCCACGATCGCTTACCGTCCAGAGCAAGCGACCGTTTTGGCGCCGGAGTTCAAGCTGGATAGGATCTTGGGTCTGCGTTTCCTCTTGGGCGTGCAGTCCGTTGTTGATGAGGTTGATCAGCACGCGATGAATTTCGGTAGCGTCCATGGCAACCGTGGGAAGCGGATCCGGGCTGCTGACTTGAAGTTGATCCCCGTAAAGGCCGGTGAGATCGTTCACAACCTTCTGAGGGTTGGACGCTTCAATCTTAGGTTCGGGCATACGAGAGAATTCTGAGAACTCTTGAACCAAGCCGCGCAAAGACTGAACCTCTTCTTCGATAATCTCGGTGCCTTCTTTCAGCATCTCCCCGAAGTCTGTGTCGTCTCCCTTGTAGGTATCGCGAAGCTGTTGCGCCGCCAGTTGAATGGGCGTGAGTGGATTCTTCACTTCGTGGGCCATGCGACGGGCAAAATTTCGCCAGGTGGCGATCTTTTCCAAACGCACCAGTTCTTCGCGCCCGGTTTTCAGTTCTGAAACCATGCCGTTGAACTGGGTGGTGAGATCGCGCAATTGACCCGCGTTCTCCTCGTCGACCCGCACGTTCAGATTCCCCGAGCCCACTTCTCCGATGCCTTCGGTCAGTGCATCCAGTGGCTTGGCCAAACGGGAGGCAATAAGGAATCCCAAACCAACCACCGTGATCAAAATGATGCCGTAGACCAAGGCGAAGGTGGCCAAGAGGCTTCGAGCCACCGGGCGACGCTCACGACGGATTGTTTCTAAGAGCTGAACGCTCTCGGTGAGCGTGGTGGCATCTTGAACCAGATCGGCGGGCAATTCCTGCGCGTACCAATTCAGGGTTCCGTTCTCTCGCACCTGGGCGGCAAGCACCTGGCGATCCCCGAGAACCGTCCGTGTCGGGGCTAAAAGAAGCGTGCGACCGGGCGCAATCTCTACGCTTTCCGACCCGACTCGCTCAAACCATGACTGCTGATCGGAAGGGAGCGTGGCGATAGCATCGGCGGAGACCGGGGAAAGTTCTCGGGAGACCATGGCTTCCTGCATGGTTTGTTTCTCACGCTCAAGATCGCGGCGCACGACACGTAACCCCGTGCGAAGACCCTCTAAAGCCTCTTCTTCCCCGCTTGCTTCGAGCCCGCGCTGCACAACCTCGTTCACGGTTAGCATTGCCGGTAAGGCCGGAAGCAAAGCAACAACAATTAGCGTGGCGATCAGTTTCCATCTTAGGGAGTTCATGGAGTCTCCCCAAGTTCAGGAAGCGGGTTGGGTCCGAACAGTCCACCGGGTGAAAAGAATTCCGAACTTCCTTCGGCCGCCCAAGGTTGCTTGCCCGGTTTTCCTAAAAAGAACCGAAAGATCTTTCCGATACCCACTGCAACTTCACGACGGTTTCCTTCGGAGGAAGATTCGCCGGAAACGACGTCTCGCGCCATTTCAATTTGAGAAGGCGCCAAAGGATGAACCGCAAGCTTCACATGCAATTGCATCATCGCCTCGGGTACCAGCGACTCCAAAGACATGACCGGGACCGGGCCGATCTTGGCCAGGGTCTGCTCGACATCTCCTAGGGTTTCAAGGCGACGTTCGGCCAGGGGATAGCGAACCAAAAAGATCTGTTCCCAAAGGTCGGGCTCCACGCGGATTTCCATTTCGGCACCGCCAATGGCGTTTCCTTCTTCTGAGGCTAAGGAGATCTGGATGGTGAGGGCCGAAGGCAGGCC
>JABDJR010000056.1 GCA_013003415.1 Candidatus Eiseniibacteriota bacterium
TCGATGAACTGTTCCGAATAGAGGAACTCCCCACCGGCAAGCGTGAGGCGATGGGGTCCAATCGGAACCTTCTCAAAAAACTGGGGCGTGGGAAGCGAGGTCGCGCCATCTAAACTGACGTTGGCGCCAGGCGGGTCCGACGTGACATAGATGGACCCTTCTCCCACGAGCACCTGAACCGAATCGGCTATCGAAAGCTCGCCGTCGGTGGCGGTGAAGAAGATTTTGTTTGCGCCCGCGGTTTCTGGTCCGGTCCAGAACGTGGTGGGGTCCGAGGTGCTGGAAAGACTGCCGCCATCGGTGCTCCAAGTTACGGTCACGGGGTCGCCGTCGGGATCACTCACCAGGGCGGTGACGCGCGTGGTTCCACCTAAGACAACGTTCGGAGGAAACACAATGATTTCACGAAGGTTCGGGGGTTGGTTCGCCTGGGGTTTCACAGACTCGGAACAGGCAAGGTAGAGCATAGAGAACAGAACCCCACAGAGCAGAACCGCAGACATCGTCCGAAATTTCATAACACTTACTTTCTGTCCGGATTGATCGGCGTCACGATGATGGTTTTGTGTTCGCCCACAAGAGCCTGCCCAACGGGTGCCTTTCGGGGGCGACGCACATGACGTTTCTCCGCAACGGTAACCGGAACTTTGGTTGAATTTCGAGCCTTTGAAAAGAAGGCCGCAATGCCGGCGGCCGTCAGCAAGACATCCCGGGGGGGTTCTTTACCTTTTTCATCGTGTCTGAGGAGGAGGTGGGATCCGGGGCAGCCGGAGGCATGCATCCAGATATCGTGGGGGCGGCTGATTTCGAAGCTCACGATATGATTGCTTCGATTGTTCTTACCAACCAAAACCTCCCAGCCCTTGCCCAAATCATACCTCCTCGGACGCAGAGTTGACGACAACCCATCTTCGGGTTGGTCGCCCTGGACGCGCTCCGCGTGTTCTTTGGGAAGAGGGACCTGAAGGGCTTTGGCATCTTGAAGCCATTCATCATCGGGTTCGCGCCCCATGAACGCATCGAGCCGCTTCGACAGATCTTGGAGACCGCGCATTCTCTCGTGAAGTTCTGAGCTCCGATCTCCAATCTTGTCTCCCGCCCGATCCGCTTTCCGTGCTTTCTTGAAGTACAGCTCGGCGTTTTCACTGGGGGTTTTAGCCGGATTCAGACGAATCTCCAGCATGTCTCCGGTGCTGGGATCAGGAAGCTCCGCACTCTTCATGCCCTTCTCCAGAGTGTGGGCTGCGGCGAGGATGGCTTCACCCTGACGTCGGAGGGAGTCCGCGCTTCGATCGGTTCCCGCCTCTCGGCCAAGGGCGGCGATGGCCTTTTCGTTTCTTTTAACGATCCGGCGCACGGCATGAACGAGCGATGTGTTTTGTCCCGCACGGTGACCCCGTAAGAAATGCGAGTAAGCCGAGCGCAGGGTTTCTTGCAGGGTGGGAAAAGTGTGCGCTTCCAAATCGTCTCGCTCTAAGGTTTCTTTCAAAGGATGAAACACGAGGGCGGCTGCTTTCCCTAGATTTCCAAGAACGGCCGTCGGCTGGTAGGTGTCATGTCCAGGCTGCAGATTACGGTGAGCCACCTGCCAACGCTCGGCCAACATTTCCGGCGTGGGGTCTCCGGTGACGGGCGCCGGCTGCCACAAGACCTCGGCAAGGTAGATGTCGACCCCTTCCCAAGCTTTCGCAACTTCCTTGGGAGTGAAGTCTTCCTTGGGAATGGTTTTCAGGCGCTCGACAAGTTCAGAAAGCTCATCGCGGGTGATGTCTTTCTTGGTGGAAGACCGTGGGCGAAAAGAGGCGCCCGGGTTTAGGGGCCGAGGGTTCCGTCGGGAGCGGTCGTCCTTATAGCGAGCCAGCACGCGACCGGACCAAAGTTTTTCGCCTTGAACCAAAACGAGATTGGCTCCCTTGCCCGTCATCTCAAACACGAGCTGATGAAAAACCGGGTCCCCCAAGCGATCGCGCCCTCGAAACTTCCAAACCGCCTGTCGGTCGAGCCCGGACTGTTCGATTTGGTCCAGAGTCGCCCCCTTGAGATGCTGCTCCAGGCTTTTGGTCAATCCGGTCTCGCGGGTGAGCTCAAGGGGTTCGGGACTGATGTAGAGCGTGTTGTGTTCGGGGTGCAGCGACAGCACCACCTGCTTTTCATCCAGCTCAAAACGAAGCTCCCAGTTTCCGGGAGCTTGTGCGCGGTTGAAACGTTTTCCAATGAGGCTGCGACAGTCTTCGAGCAGCGTGCGGAGAGTCAGGCTATTCATGGCCGGAAGATCATAGCACTCCCTCCCCCGGCTCAGGAAAGCCTTGAAAGAGGATACGAGCTACCGAAAGATTGACACCGCGAGCTAAGCTGCGTACCGTCTGCCGAGGAATAAGAGGACACTCATGGCATCCACAAAACAGAATCGCGTGCGTAGCATGACCGGGTTTGGCCGCGGCGAGGCCAGCCTGGGAAACAACCTTCTGACGGTCGAAGTTCGCACCGTGAACCACCGTTTTCTAGAGATTTCCAACCGGCTTCCCAAAGGCATGTTGTCCCTTGAGCACAAGCTTCGCGGGCTGCTCCAAGACAAGCTCGGTCGAGGCAAGGTGAATATCACCGTGACCTGGACACAAGCCGAGGGAGACGGCGCCGTAGCTTGGGATCACCAATTGGCTGAGTCTTACTATCGGGTACTCCAAGAAGTACGGGACAAGTTTGAGTTTCGGGAGCCGGTGACGCTCAGTCATGTGTTGGCCCATCCTAATTTGCTTTCCTCGGGCGAGCCGCATCTCGAAGATGCCGAGGCTTGGAAAATCCTGCAGAAAGTCACCACCAAGGCGATCGAAGATTTGGTGAGCATGCGAGACAACGAAGGGGAGGCGCTGGTTCGTGACCTGCTTCCACGGCTCGAAACCATTCGCACCTCTCTCCGCGCAGTCGAGAAGCGGTCCCCGGAACGGGCTAAAGAGGCCCGGGAGAAGCTGCAAAAGCGTGTGGCCGAGCTACTCGATGGAGAAGCCGAGGTCGATCAGGACCGGTTGCTAATCGAAGCTTCTTTCCAAGCCGAGCGCATGGACGCCACCGAAGAATGCACCCGTCTCGACTCGCATCTCGATCAGTTCAAAGAAGTGTTAGAAGCCGGCGGTCAGGTGGGGCGTAAGCTGAATTTCTTACTCCAAGAAATGAATCGCGAAGCCAACACCATCGGCTCTAAAGCAAACGACGTCTCGGTGGCTCGTGAAGTGATTCAACTCAAGGAGGAAATCGAGATCCTCCGGGAGCAGATCCAAAACCTTGAGTGATTCTGTCATCCCCCAACCGCAAAATCCGCCTCTCTTAATCGTGGTCTCCGGCCCCAGTGGCGTAGGGAAGACCCGCATCTGCAACCGGCTCATGGAGAATGATTCGCGACTTGTCCGCTCGATCTCTGCAACCACGCGACCACCGCGCCCGGGGGAAGAGGACGGCACCGACTATTTCTTTTGGGGCGAGGACGAGTTTAAAAGCGCGATTGGCGAGGGTTTGTTTCTGGAGTGGGCCATGGTCCACAACCACCGCTACGGCACTCTCGACGCCACCGTGGACAAGCTTTTGGGGGAACAAAAGAGCCCGGTTCTCAATATTGATGTGCAGGGAGGCGCTTCGGTGAAAGCGATCCGCCCCGACGCCGTCCTCATTTTTCTTTTGCCGCCCTCCATGAAGGCTTTGGAAGAACGGCTCAGAGGCCGATCCACCGACTCGGAAGCGGTGATTGCCACGCGTCTCCAAAACGCACTGACGGAGCTAAAGCGTTACGAGGATTACGATTACGTTGTCGTTAACGACGACTTCGATCAGGCGGTGGCACAGATCGAGTCGATCATGACTGCAGAGCGCGCTCGAGTTCGCCGATAACGCCTAATCCGCTAGATCAAAAAGAAGCATGGAACCTGCCCAGGGCGGTTGATATACTTCCCGGCTCGCCATTTTATTGGAGGCCTCATTCAGATGACCGACAGAATCAAACCTGAAGATCTTGAAACCAAGAGCAAGTACGAGCTCGTTGTGATCGCATCTCGCGAAGCACGCCGTTTGAACGAAGTTGCTCGGGCCAGTGGTCGTGAACTCAAACGCCGGGTTACCGATGTAGCCTGGGAGCGTTTGTCCCAAGGTTCTCTTCAATACACCTACGCCGATCCCGAGCCGGAAGAAGAACCACAGATTCCCATGGACGAAGCTGCGGCAGCGCCCGCACCTGCTCCTGAGGAAGCACCGACTCCTGAAAACGCCTAAGCGCGTCAAAGTTTGAAACGAAAGGCCGGAGGTAGTTTCCTCCGGCCTTTTGTCGTATTTTAGGGGGTGTGTGATGCGTGTTGCTGCTCACACCAAGGAAATTCCAAGATGAAACTCAAAGGCAAAAACATTGTGTTGGGGGTTACCGGAGGTATCGCAGCCTACAAGGCGGCGGAACTTCTCCGTCTGCTGATGCAAGAAGGAGCCGATGTCCATGTCGTCATGACAACCTCGGCCACGCGTTTTATCACGCCTCTCACGTTTCGGGTTTTGTCCGGCCACGACGTGCTCACTGCGCTGTATCAAGAAGAACTGCAGTTGGGTGAAGCCGACGAGAGCGGTGTCGAACACATTGAGCTTATCCGTAACGCCGACCTTGTTGTCGTTGCTCCCGCAACCGCCAACACCATGGCGAAGGCGGCTTGGGGTTTGGCCGACGATGCCTTGAGCACGGTTCTATTGACGGCAGGCCCCGAAGTGCTCTGGGCTCCGGCCATGAACCATCGCATGTGGAAGAACGCCGTGACCATGGACAACGTGGCGCGACTCAAACGATTGGGCCATCAAATGGTCGATCCCGAAGAAGGCTGGATGGCTTGTCGCGAACACGGCAAAGGCCGCATGGCCGATCCAATCGAGATCTTGGATCGCGTGGTTGAACTCATTGGTCAGCCCCAGGATCTCGACGGAGTTCAGGTTCTGATCACCGCTGGCCGTACCGAGGAAGACCTAGATCCGGTGCGATTCATCACCAATCGCTCCAGCGGGAAGATGGGAGTGGCCCTCGCCGAGGAAGCCCAGTCTCGCGGAGCCGAAGTGGTCTTGCTTGCCGGGGCCATGGATGTTCCGGCGCCAGACGGGATCGATGTTCACCGGGTGCGAAGTGCCCGCGATATGTCGACCGCAGCCAAAAGGCTGTTCCCGAAGTGTGATGTGTTGGTGATGGCAGCTGCGGTAGGGGACTATCGATCTGCAAAGGCCAGCACCAGCAAAATGAAACGCACCAAAGACGATCTCTCCATTGAGCTGAAAGCCAACCCCGATATTCTGGCCGGTTTGGCAAAGTCGCGAAAGGGAAGCCAACTCATGGTTGGGTTTGCGCTCGAGACCAATCGCGCGGTGGAAGCAGGTCGCGAGAAACTCAAGAAGAAGAATGTCGATCTTATCGTGGTTAACAACCCTAAAGACAAGGGTGCGGCCATCGGCGGCGACACGAATGTGGTAACTCTAGTCGAGGCGGGTCGGGCAGCGCGGAAGCTTCCTGTTCTGCCGAAACGCGATGTGGCGCGGCGCATCTTAGATTGGGTTGTCACCAAAAGATCCAAAAAACGGAAGTCAGGAAAATCGAGTGTCCGATCCAAAGCGTGAGTTAGCCGAGATCGCCCACGACCTGGGGGAGTGGTTGCGACTCGATCAAGAAAAGGGACGGCGAGGTTTGCCGGTAACGGCTCCGCCACCAGGAACCCCGGCTCCACCCGCGTCTGAGGCGCAGGGTTCAACTTCGGCCGCCCCTTCAGCAAGAGGGTCAGCCACTACAAAACCTACCGTGCCCGCGAAAGCAGCCGCTTCAAGAGCGAAGGCGTCTTCTAGGCCAGCAGCTTCAGCGCCTGCGGCTTCCGCGAAAACTACGGCGGCTTCCGCCTCCCGAGGAAAGAAACTGGATAAGATTGAACTTGAACCCATTACCGCGGCCTATACCGCAAGCTTGGAATCGCTGAAGGTTCTTGGTGAAGAGGCGTCCACCTGCAAGAACTGTGGGCTCTGTGAAACGCGAAACAAGGTTGTGTTTAGTAGCGGCACCGCCCGCACCAAAGTCATGTTTGTGGGTGAGGCCCCCGGAGCCGACGAGGATCGCCAAGGCCTGCCGTTTGTGGGGCGGGCAGGGAAACTGCTGGATCAGATTATTGATGCGGTTGGTTTTGATCGCGAAGAGATTTACGTGGCCAACATCCTTAAGTGTCGCCCCCCCAACAACCGCGACCCCAAACCGGAAGAGATTGAAGCGTGCACGCCTTATCTTGAGCAACAGATTGAGTTGGTCAAACCAAGAATCATTTGTGCTCTGGGGCGCTTTGCCGGTCAGTTCCTAACCGATCAACCTAAGGCCAGCATGGGGTCCCTCCGCGGTAAGGTGGCTAAATACAAAGACGGCACACCGGTTCTCCCGATATACCACCCGGCGGCTTTGCTTCGAAATCCCAACTGGAAACGTGTGGTTTGGGAAGATGTGCAAATTCTCCGCCAAGAGTATTTGCGGTTACGGGATCAGGGGTAGAAGGTACCCCTTGTAGCGAAGGTGGGCGAGCAGACTTGAATCCCGCATGAAGGTCCTGAACTCGGCAGGTCTGAACTCGAAACAAACTTCAAACGAAAAGGGCGAGCCTCAAACGGCCCGCCCTTTGACGTATAGAGATGATTCTAGGGCTTTAGCTTTGCAAGAAAGCTTTGAGCATCCAGGCCGTCTTCTCCTGCTCGTCGGCAAATCCTTCAAGCAGGTTTACCGTGGCTACGTCGCCATCGACTTCTTTCACCAACTCACGGATGTTGCCGGTCAGGGCGCTGAGGTCGGTCACAATGCGCTCGACCATTTGGTTAGCCGAAGGATTTCCGTCATCTTCGGTCAGGCGAGCATGCTCAAGGTACTCGCGAAGGGTCGAGGCCGGCTTTCCGCCCAAGGAGCGGACGCGCTCAGCAATCTCATCGACCTTTTCGGCCGAACCAAGATATTGCTCCTCGAAGACCTGATGCAAACCAAAGAACAACGGACCCTGTACGTTCCAGTGGTAGTTGCGTAGCTTCTGGTAAAACACCATGTAGTCGGACAGCAATTGGTTGAGACCAGGAATGATTTTTTCTGACATGGTTCTAGTTCTCCTTATTTGTTTTTTCTAACTGGCACTCGGGGCATAGCCCGCGAAAGTGAACGGAATAGGTTTCTACAGTGAAGCCAAGATCCTGCTTGAGCTTGGGCAGGAGATTTAAGTCACCAGCCTCCACATCGGCGACTTGCCCGCACTGGGTACAGTGCATGTGGTCATGGTGTTCTTGTTTGGCATCGTAGCGAACGGCAGATCCAAAGCTAGCCACGCGAGAAAGCAAATCGATTTGCACCAAGCAATCTAGGGCCCGGTAAATCGTGGCTCGCGAAAAGTCTGGGTGTTCCTTTTGAACCGCGAGGTAGACATCATCTGCGGTGGGATGATCCTGGCGGCTGGCGACGTTTTGATAAACCACGCGCCGCTGGACGGTTAAAGGAAGCCCTTTAGACTTGAAGGTCGATTCTAGAAAATCGGTTGAATGTGCCATGCGATGTCCTTCTTTCTAGAAACTTATACCTTATGAGATTAAGTATCATCCACAAAAATATCTCAAAAATGAAAGAGTGCTAAGGTGATGAATTATAATAGATTACGACATTCTAGGGAGTAGGTAGGATCCTCCAAATCAGGGTGTTTTCAGAGGGCTCTGATTCACAATTTGCCGGTTGGGACCAGTTGTTTCCTTAACCCCTTTCCCGGAAGGGACTTGCCGGGGGGGCCCACTGTTTCTAGAGGCCAGCGGAACCCGGTTTGAGTTTTCCACCAGAAGTTCTTAACTTGTGGAAAGGATTTTCCCGAGCGAATGTGGCGCCCCGTCTACGTTTTCGAGGGAGCGCCCATCTTCTCCACATGTCAACGAGAAGTCATTCAGAGTTTATCCACAGAGATTGCCTTCAAACTCGGATATACTTTGATCAGTTGGCGACTTCCCCTATACATTCTTCCAGCTATGCGAAAACACGCGCCCAAGTTTTTCGGGTGCCATTATGATTCGCGCCATAGGGGAAACCGAATTGTCGACTGCAGAACTCAGAGAACTCAGCGAAGGCCGTCTGCCTCCACAAGCGCTCGAAGCCGAGCGTTCTGTTTTGGGGGCCATTCTTTTGGATCGCGAAGCGGTTGGACGCTGCCTTGAAG
>JABDJR010000122.1 GCA_013003415.1 Candidatus Eiseniibacteriota bacterium
AGGAAAGCGTTGAAAAAGAGATCTCGAGCAAGGAACGTCGGGCAGAGTCTTTAGACGAAGTCGTTGAGAAATCTCGAGAAAAACTTGAGGACGAATAGAAGCCTGGGTCGACCCGAAGGCCGACCCAGACTTAAGCTAACTCAAGGGCCTTGAGCTAGCGGAAGATCACAACCTTGCCATGGGATTGGTGGCCGGTTGCCGTGAGTTTGAAGAAGTACATTCCCGGAGCCACGGCGACACCTTGATCGTTTCTGCCATCCCAGCTTGATCGGTGCTCTCCGGCTCGATAGAAAGCAGAAGCCAACGTACGCACCTTTTCTCCGCGCAAGCCATAAACGACCAGGCTCACCGGCGAGTCCTGAGCGAGATCGAAGCGAATCAACGTTTGGCTCGACATAGGATTTGGGCGTGCGCCGTGTAGCGCGGTGACCGATGGAGCGATGTCTGGATCGAACACGCCAACTCGGTTTGTCGCTGCGGGCAAGCTCTCATTCCCGGCGAAGTCCTTCGAAGTTACGAAGTAGTAGGTATAGAGATTGCCGTTGGTGTCGTAGCTTGGATCGGTGGTTGAGCCAATCAAAACCGCGCTAGGGTCGAAGATAGGAATCGTCGAGCCATACACGTTGAAGCAAGCGTGGTCTTCTTCCGGAGCTTCTTCCCAGGCCAGGAGGTAGGGGGGTGCAAATTGCAGCCCGCCCGGAGCGCCCGGAGCCAGGTTGTCTACCGAGTACCCTGAGGCCGTACTGCTGTCAAAGTAAGTTCCCGGGTCTTGAGTGCGGGCACGCACGAAGAAGTTACTGAGATGCGTATTTCCCGAAGTTGAATCGGCAAGAGTTGCTGCAATCAGAGAGTATTCCAACTCCTGATGCGCGGGGACTTCGGTGACGAATTCCCAGCCTTGGGTCATAAGGGCACCCCGAAGTACGGTTGGTTTGTCGTTGTTCGCATCTATTTCACGATAGACCTCATAGGCGACAACCGGGTTGTCCCGAGGTGAATCCCAGCTTGCAGCATCGAAGGAGATCCGGACCTGGCCACCTTGATCGTTTCCGACATCGGAAATCGAGGTGATCGAGGGGGGGACGCATCCCTCTCCAACTGCTCCAATCAAGTCTTCCTCGCAGGCAGAGCTTGGGTGTTGATAGGGAAGAGCGGGTGAGGTGGATTTTAAGGACAAATCGCTTGCGTTGAAATCGCAAAACTCAGGGTCGGCAATAAAGTTCCCTCCCAGATCATTGCCGCATATGTCATCGTTTCCGTTTCCGTAGATGAGATTGCAAGAAAAGTTACCCACGGAAGGGGCAAAGCAGAGAGAAGTTCCAAAGCTGTTATTGGCAATAATGCAACGTTCCACATTAGCCGTCGAAGAGCTGTTCACGTAGATTGCGTAGACTCGTGACCCAACGATGGTACAAGAGCGAATGGTGGCGGTGGCGCCGGAGAGAAAGATGGCCCCATCTGGACTACCGATAAACTGACATCCCTCAATTAGAATGTCTTCACTTCCTTGGGCCCGAATCCCAAAAGCACTGACGAATTGCGGCGCATTCGCCTTACGCAAGCCCCGGAAGATGCAGTTCTTGATGTTGGGACTCGAGTTTACGGCGGTAATTCCCTTTTCTCCTCCAGTCATCGTGAGGGATTCGATCGAGCCGTCGTGTCCTGAGCTTGAGCTAAAACTAAAGGAATCACTTCCGAATCCGGTTTCGATAATGATGTCTTCTGGGTTTCCTGCGCCAATGATCTCTACGCCGGCTCCAACAGAGACATCATCGAGTTGAAATGTCCCCGGGAGTAAGTGCAGTTCGTCACCCGGTTTCAATGCGGCCAAATCCCCAATCGGGTCTCCAGCTTGGTGGGTGTACACCTTGGTGATCGAGTTGTCGATGGCGATACCATCCGGGTTGCTGAGTCCTAGGAGGATTGTCTCCTCGTTCGAACCGTCTAGATCCGCGGTTGAGATTCGATCGCCTCCCTCTTCGGTCCAGTAGAGCTTGTCGTCCACGTCGTCAACGACAACGAACCCAGGCAGGCTGAGCCCCGAAACGAGGGTAACGATATTGGAACCGGCAGAATCGCATCGCATGATGGCGCCGGAAGATGGGGCGCACCAGTAGAAGAGCCCTGTGGAACTATCCACCGCAATACCTGTAACGATGATGCCGGATAGAAAAATGGTCGCGCCCGTTCCATCAAGATTGGCGCGGGTGACCGTACCATCGGCTTGGCTACTGACGTAAATATGGTTGCCGGCCGGGTCGACCGCGACGTCCTTGGCATCGTTGACGGTCAGCACAAGGGTTGCGCCGGTTCCATCAAGATTTGCTCGCCAAACCTGGTCTGCGCTCGCACGCGTCCAATACACATACCCTTCCTCGGGGGAAACTTCGACGCCGTTTGCCCCGGTTTGACCGCTCGCGATGGTGATTTGGTTATTCCCATCGGTATCGCACCGATAGATGGTGTTGGCCTCCACCCAGTAGACGGTGTTGGCCTCCCCATCTACGGCGACCCCCTCACCGTTAGTAGAAATGTTGGCGATGTCTGTGGTACCCGTACCATCCGTTCGCATCCGGCTGACAACATCGGCGGTGCCGTCATCAAGATAGTAGATACGGCTGCCCGCGGTAGCCTGGGCGGTAAGTAGGAAAGCAATAGCCCAAATGGAAAATAGTAAGCGGAGTTTCATGGCCCTTCTCCTTGTGTGGTTTTGTAGACCCACAAGACTAAAGAGCGCGCGCGGCCGAAATAAGCTGCATGAAGTGGTAGCTAGGCCGGGAATTTATCGGTCTGGGGGTGGCGACCTACATGATTATGTAGGGGTTAGATCAATCCTTCGCGGAGGGCCTTGGCCACGGCGGCGGACTGGGAATGAACCTCGAGTTTCTTGTAGACGTTTCGAATATGAAATCGCACGGTGTCGATGCTGATCCCCAGGGACTCCGCCACCTGTTTGTAAGCTTGGCCGGAGGCAAGGCCTGTAAGAACTTCTTGTTCTCGAGGACTGAGGGCCTGAGGAGGAGCTGGCCGGGGATAATCACCGGTTTGGAAGACGGAAACGACTTTCCGGGCGATGTGGGCGCTCATGGGAGAGCCGCCTTCGTGCGCTTCAACAATAGATTCGATCAAGCTGGCTGGGGGGGTGTTCTTAGCGAGGTACCCACAGGCTCCGGCGCAGAGGGCTCCGAATATGCGGTCATTCTCTTCGTAGACAGATAGGACCAGCACGATCTGGTTCGGTCGCTGTGCGCGGACCTGGCGAATTCCTTCGGTTCCTGAAATGCCCGGCAATCCAAGATCCATCAAAATCACGTCAGGATTCTTGTCTTCGACCTCATCGAGCATGTCTTCGGCCCGCTCATAGGTACCGACGCATTGAAGGCCGTCCGTTCCATTGACGAGGAGGTCGAGCCCCTCTCGAATGCGTTTCATGTCTTCAACGATACAAACTCGAATCATATGAGAAGATTAGTCGATGCTACCCACTCCAGCCAGTCAAATACAAACAGTTGATCGGCGAGAGCTGATCGCCCAGAATCGAAAGATGCGACTATTCTCTCGAGGTGTTGCACTGTGCATCCTGGCCGTGGCTGCGCTTATCGGTCCTCCCACTATCCAGGCTCAGGAGAAGATCCATCGTTCCCTCTCCGTGGAAGACGGTCTCGTGCAGTCGCAAATCAATGCAATCTTTCAAGATAAAGACGGTTTCGTTTGGCTAGGAACCTTCGGTGGCGCCTCACGGTGGAGCGGTTCTCGGTTTGAAAATTTCCAGGCGCAACACGGGCTAGAAAGTCACGACGTCCGAGCGATCGTCCAGCTTCCCAACCATGATCTGATCTTTGCCACGCACGATCGCGGATTGTTCCGTAGGCGCGATGGGGTTATCTCCTCAGTCTCCGTAGAAAGTCTGCCGTCTCTCTCAGCGAACACAGCTTTAGTCGACGATGCAAATGGCTTATGGGTTGGAACCTCAGCTGGTCTTGTTCGGTTTAGCGTCCAGGATACTGCCTTTGCTTCGCCCCAGGTTTTTTTGGAAGACATCGATATTGTGCAAGTCGTAGAAAACCCCTTTGGAGGTGTGTTTGTTCTCGCCCGACGAGAAGGTATCTTTCATATAGATACCGAGGGTACAGAAGAACTACGCATAGCTGCGGATCGCCTTCCTGAAAGTCGATGGCGAACCATTTTCCTAAATGGCGAAGACGATCTTCTGATCTCTGTTCACAAACACGGCCTCTGGCGGGCGAATGGGGATGAACTCGATCGCTACTTGCCTACGCGACTGCCTTCAAATCACGATGTTATGCGCATTGTGCGAGCTAGAAATGGAGACATGTATTTTGGTACCGCGGGAGGCGGTGTCTTGGTATTACGAGGTGACACGGTTGAAGCCTTAACCCCAGAGAACGGGCTCGCCGGAGATGTTTGCTGGGCTATCTTAGAGCTGGAACCCGGTCTTTTCTTGCTGGGTTGTTGGGGTGGTTTGAGCATCTACGAGCCCGGACGGTTCATAAACTACAACGAGACTCACGGTCTGGATCCCCCGATTGTTCTTTCCTCAGCTCAGACGACATCCGGTCGTACGTATCTGGGGACCCCTCGAGGGCTCTTTGAAGTCCGGGGGGAGGAGGTAACAAGGGTGCTGCCCGCTGAGAACGCCCTAAAAACCTCCATTTGGTCGTTGCATCCCCTGGGGGGGGATCGGCTTCTCGTTGGTTCGCGATCGGGCCTGTACGAATATGCGGACAATCGTTTGCGGGGACTGTTCGGAGTGGGGGATCAAACGGAAGGTCGCATTTATGCCATTGAACGGGCCCCAAATGGTGACCTGTACCTGGGAACATTTGCCGGGCTATTCAAGTTTAGCGATGGCGTAGGTACCAAAATACCTCTCGGCAAAGATCTTACTTACCCGATGGTCTACGATGTTTTCCTAGATGAACAACACACACTGCATGCGGCAACTCGCTTAGGGGTTTTTGAGCTTGTCGATGACATAGAAACGAACCACCACCTTCCCGGGATCTTTGTTTGGTCCATTCATCGAAACCAGCAAGGGAAGATGTTTTACGGTACAAATGAGAACGGTCTCTACATGCGGTCGGAGGCCAAATGGGATTCCGTTACCGTCGGTTTCGGCCTGGTCGACAATACGGTGTATCAGGTACTTGAAGACCGTAACGGAAAGATGTATCTCCCGTCGCATCGTGGAGTTCACGTCCTTGAAGCCGATTATCAACCCGGAGATCCTGTCCAGGTTTTGGACAGAAATGATGGCCTAGCAAGCATCGAATGCAATCAAGGAGCTTCCCGGAGAGCTGAGGACGGGCGTCTCTGGTTTGGCACCTTAAAGGGGGTCAGCATCTACGATCCCTCTCGCGAAAACGAAACGTCCCCTTTTCTTCGAACCAACTTAAAAGAAGTGAAACTGTACGAAGCCCCCTTACCTTTAACCAAAACACCTTTAGATCTGGCTCATAACGAAAACTACCTCAGGTTTGAGTACGAAGCTGTTCACTTCCGGGCCCCCCATCGTCTTCAGTATCGTTATCGTATGAGCAACCTTGATAAAGATTGGGTGGTTTCTAGGGTGCCTCAGGTTCAGTACACGGCCTTGCCGGCGGGGAACTACACATTCGAGATGGCTGCGGGCACCGGGCTTGGGGGGTGGAGCGAACAGGAGAGTCTGCAGTTTACCGTGGGAACACCATGGTGGAAAACCTGGTGGTTTATCTCTGCTCTCATCCTGCTCATACTTGCCGCGGCCTGGACCGTGGTTCGCGCACGGGTCGCGCAACTCCTCCAAATTGAACGGTTAAGAACTCGCATTGCGGCCGATCTTCACGACGACATTGGCGCAGGTCTCACCGAAATCGGAATTCTAGGGAGCATGATTGAGCACAAGCTTCCCAAGGAAACTCGCCCCCTAGTAGAAGGGGAATTGAAGGGGATCGGGGAGACGTCCCGATCCCTCATAGGTGGCATGCGAGACATCGTTTGGCTGATTAAGCCGAAACAGGATTCCCTATTTGACTTGATGGTTCACTTAGTGGATACCTCGCGACAACCACTGGAAGGCGCAGGGATCGAAATCCGCTCCCAAGGTATGGAGAGTCTTCGAGCCACGCGGCTTCCCATGGAGAAGCGTCAACAGGTTCTTATGATCTGCAAAGAGGCCATCCACAACGTGTTGAAACATTCCGAAGCAACCTATCTGAAGGTAACCGCTAAAGGAAACGCGTCCGGCTCCGAGATTTCCTTTGAGGACAACGGTGCCGGATTCAACCTGCAAAGCCTCACACGAGGGAACGGGCTTACCAACATGAAACGGCGAGCCAAAGAAGCGAACGTATCTGTTTCCATTGATTCCAAGCCGGGTCAGGGCACCATCATTAAACTTGCGATCTAGTTCATGCAGGCGGACAGGTCGCGGCAGACTGATTCCAGGGCATTCTTGCGATCATCATTCCCAAGGCGCAGGAATCGGTTATCCCTGAAAAGGCCTGGCCGGCACCGATAAACGCGGGTATTACCAGGAACCACGGGTTGAGCGCGAAGGCGAGAACCGATCCCAAGAGACCGATGCCTCCGGCAGCAATCCGAACTTGGCGTTCCAAAGACATAACCTTCTTGCCAGATCGATTTAGGTGTTCGCCGCGTTCAAGGCAGGCGAGGATCCCGCCTTCCATCACCTGGGTGTTTGCGATACCGGCTTGGTGAAGTAGCTCTTCTGCTTGGGCCGCTCGTTTGCCGCTTCGGCAAACTAAAAGCACCGGCCGCTCTTGAGCGCGGTCCTTGACCGCCGCTAAGTTGCGCTTCAGTCCGGACAGGGGAATGTTCAGCGAGTCGGGAAGATGCATCTCGCTGTACTCAGCGTTGGTTCGAACATCGACGATAAAGGGTTCGTGAGCGTGTGTATTCACTTTCGTAGTCTCCTTAATTGTTTAACCCAAGGTGTTGGCTAACAGAACGCCACCACCAACCATGATCAAGAGCACGGCAAAACTCCGGCGCAGAACAATTT
>JABDJR010000129.1 GCA_013003415.1 Candidatus Eiseniibacteriota bacterium
GTCATAGGCTTCTTTGGCCAACACGCGCCGCATGATCTCTTCCCCATCTCCGGTGGTGGCCACCGCCCCCTTGGGGCCCGCAAACACACCGGCTCCAATAATGGGCGTGTCTCCGACTCTTCCCAAAAGCATGAGAGACGTGCCTCCGGTGCTAAGACCCGCGGCAAACCCGCCCCGGCCATCTCGAGCCACCGCACCCACCGTATCCGACGGCCCTTGAAGATCGCGAAGCGTGTCTTGCAGGCTGACGGGGAAGTTCCAAAAGTCTTCGGGTCGGTGGGATTCCCAACTCACTTCTTTGGGCGGCGCTTCTTTGGCGAGAAAAAAACGAATGCGTTTGAGGCGCTCTCGGGCTCGGCCTGAAATGGGGTAGTAGTCCGGAATGCCTCGCAGTTTGGCAAACGCGGTCGCTCCTTCTCCAGCCAAGAGTAAGTGCGGCGAATCAATCACCATGTCGGCCACCAGAATCGGATACTGCACGTTTTCAATCGCAGCCACGGCTCCGAACGCGCCCGAGTCATCCATGACCGCCGCGTCCATTTGAATCGTGCGCCCATCCAAACGCAAGTTCGACCCCGTGCCCGCGTTCATGCGCGGATCATCTTCCAAGACTTGCGTGGCGGCGATCACGGCCTGCCGGGCGGAGTGACTTTCAGTCAGTCGCTTCATTCCCGCGATGGCGGCGCGATCACAACCGTCGTCGTTGTCCCTTGGCCCCCCCGCACCACCGTGGGTCACAAGAGCGGGCTTGGATGTTGGTTCACCATTCATAGCCCACTATTTTAGGGGAGGATCTGAGGATTGCTTAGGGCAAAAAAATAAGAGCCCCGGCACAAGTCCGGGGCTCCCTGTAGCGCAACCTGGGGGGGAAGGCACGCTACAAACTGTGAGCTTGGGCTGTAAGTCCTCCAACAGGCTGACCTGTCCCGCGCAACACTCAAAGTATCGACGTGGGGCTGCCCCCCTTAAGGTTTTTCTGCCTTCCGAGAGAATCAATTTGGGGCATCTTTCCCAATTCCGAGGGTGATAGACTCTTGGGCCCGAACCTGAAAGGCGCGTTTTGCGGGCTTTTCGGCTTCTGCAACCCCCAGACGAGCGAAAAGGAGAGGGCGTGATCCCGGAGACCGAATGGAAGTTTTTTGAGGCTACAGAGCAGCGAGCGAAGCACCTGTCACATCATGTGCAGGAGCAATTGCTCGCCCTTTGGGAGGGCAAGGCCCCACCCTACGAGGCGGAAGATTTAGCCGGAAAAAGGGCCCGCCTCATCCAAGAAATGGAGTATCCGGAGCGGATCGAGAAGGCCCTGGCCTCGGAGCCGACGGATTCTCAGGCTCGGCATTTGAGCCTTCATCAGCGGTTCGTTTTAGCCACCGTGTTTGATACGCACCCTGAGATCGTGCCCCTCATGGAAACCTTGCAGGGAATGTACGCGAGGTTTCAGCCTACCGTGAACGACAAGCCTGCAACCTGGGGAGAGATTCAAACCCTGGTGGCTTCCCATGAAGATCGCGACGTGCGCGAGGCTGCGTGGTGTGCGGGGGCGCCGCTTGCCCAAGCAGCCCAGGAGCCCTTAAGCGAACTGTTTCGTTGTCGCGAAGCTTTGGCCCGAGCGGTATTGGAATCGGGCTATCCTCATGTCGCCTACTTCCTGCAAGACCATGAACGTACCGAGGTGATTAGCGACCTCGACACCTTCGAACGCACCATGCGCGAAGATTATCGGGCAACCAAGAAAACGGTGCGCCAAGCCACTGGAGAGCACGATGTTGAGCCTTGGGACTTTGTGTACGGCATTCGTTCGGGAAACCCCATTCCGGATAGCGCGTTCCCTGCAGAGGCTCTTGTCGACGCCATGCAGGTGCAGGCTCGGCGCTGGGGTTTCGAGCCGACCAACCTGGGGATCCGCGTTCAAGCTTATGAGGGGCCGGCTCGCTTAGTGGCTCTAGAGGTGCCCAAGAACTTGGTGGTGCTTGTTTCCAACCACGGAGGTTGGCAGGCCTACGCCGATGCGTTCCGTGTTTTTGGCAGTGCTTTGTACTATGCGAGTGCGCGGAGCAAACGTCACTTTCTTGAGCACGAGTGCTTAGCGGTTGCGCAGAGCCTGGGCGTTCTCTTCGCGTCGGTTTTAGAAAACCGCGAATGGCTTTCGGAACATACGGGGGCACCGGCGGGACAGATCGGCGCAGCGGTACGGGCGCGCAAAGCGGAGCGTTTGGTTCAGTTGAAGTTGGCGCACTCGCATCATGCGTTTGAGAACATCATTTACGCTCATGGCGACACCGATGCCAACAAACTGTACTGCGACATTTACGAGCAAGGTATGGAAGTTTCGCGAAAGCCCGAACCCCTGTGGGCGGCCGATCCAAACTTCGCCTTTGCGCCTTTCGCTTGGAGCGAGCGCGTGCTGGCGGCCTTGGCCGGTCATCAGATCCGCAAAACGCTCACCAGCTCCTTTGGCGAGGATGCATGGAAAAGCCCCCAAGTCGCCGAGTGGTTCACGGAGCACTTCTTTCAGAGTGGTGCCCTACTCCCCTGGCGTAAAAAGATAGAGCAGGCCACAGGCTCCGAAATTGAGCTCGATGCCCTTCGGGAAGACCTGGGGACGGCGGAGTTCCTTGGCCCGGGGCTTGAGGAGAGCGAGGGCATTTCGGACGAGGAGGTCGCCGAGTACTTTGAAGGAATTGATCTCAGCGATATTGAGTAAGATTTTGGTATCCTGAAGGTCACCCACGGAGTTAAGCCTATTTACGAAATCAAACGCATCACAGAAACGAAAGAGCAAGCCATCCTGGTGGGGCTCAACCCCAACCCGGCCAGCTTCGACACCCTAGTCGAACTGGGCGAGCTTGCCACCACCGCCGGAGCCGACGTGGTCGACCGGGTGGTTCAACGGAAAGACAGCCTGAACCCAGGAACCTTCCTCAGCCGCGGAAAACTCGACCAACTTAAGAAACGTGCAAAGGCCAAAGAAGTTGATCTCGTCATCTTTGACGATCAACTGAGCCCCGGCCAAAGCCGCAACCTAGAAAAAATGCTCGAAGTCAAAATTGTGGATCGAAGCGAGCTGATTCTTTCCATCTTTGCCGCGCGCGCCCGCACACGGGAAGCCCGTCTTCAGGTCGAGCTTGCTCAACTCGAATACCTTCTCCCCCGCCTCACGAAAATGTGGGGTCACTTGTCGCGTCAGCAGGGTGGTATTGGTACCCGTGGCCCCGGTGAAACCCAGCTTGAGGTTGACCGTCGAGCCGTACGCGAAAAGATTGCGTTTCTGAAGAAGAAACTGCAGTCGGTCGAGAAGGAACGTCAAGTGCAGCGGGCCCGTCGGCGCGACTTTCATCGCACGGCTTTAGTGGGTTACACCAACGCAGGTAAGTCGACGCTCATGAACTCGCTCACCGGAGCGGGCGTACTCGCCGAGAACAAACTCTTCGCCACCCTCGACGCTACCACCCGGCGTTATCGATTCCCCGAAGGCGAAATCACCTTGTTCAGCGACACGGTGGGTTTCATTCGGAAGCTGCCTCACCATTTGGTTGCTTCGTTTAAGTCCACTTTGGAAGAGGTGGTGGAAGCCAACTTGCTCCTCCACGTGGTTGATGCTTCCAGCCCCACCGCCTCCGATCAAATTGAGGCGGTCTACGGGGTGCTCGAAGAACTGAAGTCGGCAAGCATTCCCACCATCACCGTGCTCAACAAGGCGGATCAAGCTAGCGAAACCCAGATCACCGGACTCTTGGCCCACAACTCTGGAGCCATTGTGACTTCGGCCATCGATTCCAAGAGCTTGGGTGAGTTACGGTCGATGGTTCAAGAAAAGGTGAAGATCTTTGCAGCGAGCAAGCAACGAGGCTTTGCTTAGGGAACTCGAGGCTCTGCCCCGGCGGAAAACCTAGCTTGGAAGGTTTCCTGGCCTCATGCGTACACCAGTGAAAATCCTAAGTTGGGGAGCCATGAAGCTACCGCAGTTCCCCACGACTTCACCACTTCACCATGGAAAACCCTATCGACTAAGTAGCTTCTTTATCCCTCCCCATGTTGTTTCCTCAACACTCACAGCAATGAAAGGACCGCAGCCGGGAGTTTCCACTGCCCCAATAGTTCCGTAGGGTTGATTCAGTGCCGGAGAGGCACCGGCCACACTTCCGAAATCGTTATCGGGAAGCTCGCAAAACATTGGATCGACAAACAAGTTCTCACTTGCATCGAAAACCCCGGATCCCTCACTGAGAACCTCATCAACACCATTCGCGTACAAGATGTTGCGCCGCAGAATGGGCTGCCTTTGCTCGCAGTGCCAACAATCCACCCCACCTTCTTGATTCCGATAGATAATATTCCGTTCAATAACTATAGGATCTCTTACTTCATTGACACAAATCCCACCCCCACCAAACGCATTTGCGGCAGTTGCCCTATTGTAGGCAATTGTGTTCTCTCTGACCTCGATTGTGCCACCAAAGAGCCACAAACCGCCTCCACCGCACTCCTCTCCAAACAGCGTGCTGGCTGTGTTGCTCACGATGATGTTTCGAAATATTGTGACAGCTCCCTGCCTCGGGCCGGGACGTAGAAAGTAAGCTCCGCCCGCCCGGTCCCGGGCGACATTCCCTTCAATGAGATTCTCCTCGAGAACAATATTGCCCACCGGCGAATAGATCCCTCCACCGTCTCCGTTGAGGGAAGAATTTCGTAGAATCTTGTTGTTTCGAACAATCGCATCCCCAAGCAGGCAGAGTCCCCCTCCGACCCTGTACGAAGAGTTGTCTGCAATAACATTCCCCTCAAGGATGAGAGTTCCTGGCCCACTTTCGGTAAGATACACTGCTCCACCCCACGCTCTATCTCCTTCAGTATGGTTATTGACGATCCAGCAGTTTCGAATTGTCGGGGTTGATCCCACACAAAAGATTCCGCCACCCCTTCGTGCGCTGAAATCGATATCTCCCCGTCCGTTAGTAAGGGTGAAGCCATCGATGACTGAAGTCTCCCTCTCACCGCTCGCACATCGGACGACAGCCCCCTTCTTCCCCCCGTCGATTGTTGTAGCTTGAGCTCCAAACTCGCTTCGTATTACGACTGCCTTGCCCAGAAGATCAATGTTCTCGGTGAACGTTCCTGACCCCACGAGGATTACATCGCTATCCTTGGCGAAGTCGATCGCATCTTGAATCTTGACAAATCGGGAACTTGTGCTGGTTTTTACATGGAGGGTTTCCGCCAACGCCTCGGGAACATAGAAAACAAGTAGGGTGCCCGCCAATAAGGCAGGCACCCTACACTCGTGCTTAATCAGTCGTGAGGTGAAGCACTCCAGACGAAAGAGTGGTAACAAGATCCGCTGGATCCTCCGGATCACAGTGGATAGCAAATTTGACACTACTTGCAGTCCCTCCAGAAACTGTTTCAGTTACATCAAATCGGACAAGGCTCCCGACAGCTTGATAGTCAGCAGGCATAATCTCCCACGATGTTACCCACTCACCTAATTCATCCCCGTTGGTGCTCGACACTACAGTGTAAATGTCAAAAATGGAAATGCCTTCCTCCCCAGCTCCAGTCGCAACCCACTCAATCTGAGCCATCTGCAAATCATTAAGATCAGATGGGAGGTCAAACTCGACCACGAGATAGTCTGAACCACCTTCGCTCCAAGTTGCGATTAGGGTGGGAAGGTTTGTTTCTACTTCGAGAGCTGAGCTTTGAGTCGAAAGCCCCGCGACTAAGAATAAGGCAAGAATCAACGTCTTCTTCATGACGATACCTCCTACTTGGTTAACACAAGTTTCTGCTGCTCAAGGACCTTGCCGCCAGACAGTGCCCTGATAAAATAGATGCCTCGACTTGCCCGAGCCCCCCGTTGAGTGGATCCGTCCCAGAAGGCAGAACCGTCAAATGCTGAAGGGATGCGTTTCACGAGCCGCCCCGAGATATCAACAATGGAATACTCGAGGTCTTCCACTTTCTCGGGGTTCGAGTACGAAATCATCGTGCCGACGACAACGGGGTTCGAACTCAGCACGAGCCCAGTTGCGGGCGTTGACTCAAGCGCAATCTCTGGCCCGCCAAAAGATGCGGGTTGTGAGCAATGCCAACTGTGAATCTGTACAAAACCGTTTGTACAACTTGGAGCCACACAGGATCCAAACCAATTTCCTGTGGTCTGGATTGCAAAGCTGTTGTCACGGTTCCAAATGCAGTACAGACCATTGTTCCAAATACTGTTGTCTGCATCATCTCCAGACACTCCAAGCCAGGGGGCACCCTTCCTGAGTGTCAGAATTCCTGCTACAGCATTCCCAGAGATTTGGTTGTTTCTAACTTCGGGCTTTGCATTCTTACCCTCTACCCGAAGGCCGTTAGAGGTGTTGTCCTTGAGAAAGTTGTCACTGCTTGCAACTCCCGAACCAATCTTAGGGGCTGCGATCGCGGTTCCGTTAGCGAGCACATGGATGCCATACTTTGAATCACTGAATGTATTTTTTTCGACCGTTGCTTCGCCGCCCTTAATCAGCAAAACCGCTCCAGTCGAGAATCCGGATGATCCCATTGTATTTGCTTCAATGTGAGGGGTACCGGTATTCGCATCTAACAAAATTCCGGCGATGCTATCATTTGCGCCTTTGAAGGTATTCCCTTCGATAGTTGCCTCATTGCTGTGTCCAGCAATGTGTATTCCATACTGCGTTCCCACGACAAAAGTGCTGTTCTTTATTAGGGGAGAGCCGGTCCCTGCCCTGGGCCCCTGTGTTGGATTGGAACCATAGTCAACCTTGATGTCAACGGCGTTTCCCTCGAAGTGCGAGTCTTCGATGCGACTTAAACCTGGGAACGCGTTGTCAAACTGCACGCCTACTTCGGCGTGTTTGATTCTTGCGTTTTGCAGGTCAACGTTTCCATCATACTTAGCAATGATCCCAACCCAATCACCTTCAGTATTTCCCTCCGAGGAAATCACTGAATGTGAGCCTGTCCCATCC
>JABDJR010000179.1 GCA_013003415.1 Candidatus Eiseniibacteriota bacterium
CCAGTGGAGCCACCTTACCCAGTGCAGCGGAAGTCGAAGGCATGGTTCGAGCAGCCATTGGAATCGATGAGCAGCGCGGCGATGTTCTGAGTTTGCTCACGGTTACGTTTGAAAAGCCGGAGCCTATTGATGTAGGAACCGAATCGGCCGGCGGCACCGACATCATGAGCCTTGTCGAGAGGATGATTCGTCCGGCCATCGGATTGGTGGGAATCATCTTCCTGTCTTTGGTTGGACTGAAAGTCCTGCGTATGGCCCCCGCGCCACCCGCAGCGCCACAAGCTACTCCGGCGGCACCTGAAGCAACCGGGACAACCGCTCCGGGTAGCCCCGCCCCTGACACCTTACAAGTCGTTCGCGGCTGGTTAAAGGATGCTTAACCCATGAGTCAACTCACCGAAGATATGACGGGCACTCAAAAGAGCGCCGTTCTTTGTCTTGCTTTAGGACCCGATGCGGCGGGCGCCCTCCTGGGTCAGCTAGAGCCTGATCAGCTTGAGGCCGTGACGCGAGAGATGCTTTCCATTGATGTTGTGGATCCCAAAGTGGTCGAGGAAGTCCTTAAGGAATATCACTCGGCCTCCTTGGCTCCGGATCATTCAGTCTATGGTGGCATGCGAGCAGCAAGCACGCTGTTGAAAGAAACTCTTGGGGCAGGGAAAGCGGAAGCCCTCCTGTCGAACGCAACAAAAGATGAAGACCCACCGCGATTAGCCTATCTCGAAATGATGGAGCCGAAGCTTTTGGCCAACGTTCTGGGCGAAGAACACCCCCAAACGGTGGCCGTCATTTTAGCTCATCTCGATATGAAGTTTGCCTCGGAAACCCTTGAGATGTTGGATAAGAAGCTCGGAACCGATGTTCTTTTTCGTATGGCAAAGATGGACAAGATTCAACCTGAGGTGCTTTCCATGATCGAGGACGGTCTGCGTGGGAAAGCCGAGGCTTCGACTACCGATCAGATGGAAACTCCCGGTGATGCCGGGAAGGTGGCGAAGATTCTCAATATGGCTCCCAAAGGCCGTGATCAAGAAGTCCTGAATGAGATTGGGATTGTGAATCAGAAGCTTGCCGATCGAATTCGAGCTCTAATGTTCGTGTTTGAAGATTTGCTTCTCGTGGATGGCAAAGGAATTCAGCGCATTCTTAGAGACTTAGATAGCAAAGATCTGTCGCTAGCCCTCAAGGGAGCGAGTCCAGAGCTGAAGAAGCACATTCGGTCCAACATGTCCGAGCGTGCGGGTCAGGCTCTCGAAGAAGAGATTGAATTGCTGGGCGCAGTACGCATCTCCGATGTTGAGGCGGCACAGCAACGCATTATGGAAACCGTGAACGAACTTGAAGAGGAAGGCGACGTGGTTGTCAGCCGAGGAGGAAGCGACGATGAGTTCATCACCTAATTGGGAGACTTGGTCACCACAGACCTTGGATCCTGAGTCGACGACTCCGGGAGGGCAAGAAGGCAGCAAGGCGGAATCCAAATCGCTTCCCAATCTAGTGGATCCTTCCTTCTCTATGGTGACCCCGTTTTCAGAGGACGTTCGGGCGGACAAGGCTCGTCAAGAAGGCTTTCGTGAGGGAGCAGCAGAGGCGCAGAAGCAAGCCGAGGCTCAACTGCACCATGCTGTTCTTACCGTCGAACGTGTAGCGGAAGAGTTGGAGCGTTCCCGCGGGCGCATTCTCCAAGACTTGAACTCAAACGTATCCCTATTAGCCCTCGCGGTTGCGAAGAAAATTGTGCTTAGGGAAGTTGAGCTCGATGACACGATCGTTTCGAACTTGGTTACTCAGGCGGTTGAGCTTTTGCACCCGGATACGCCTGTGACTATGAGTCTCAACCCGGAAGATCTCAACGTGTTGAAGGCTCAGCATCCGGATCTGATGGAAAAGTTCCCCGGCATGCACTGGCACGCCGACCCGAGCCTTTCCCGAGGTGGTTGTCGTGTTGAAGGTACGAACAGTCTTATCGACGGTAGCGTTGATCAATCCTTAAAAGCCGTGTTTGAGGGCCTGGCCTATGACTAGCGATCTACAGCCTTGGCTTAAGGAAGCTGAAACCAAGTTGAACGACGTTCCTAGACTAGCTGTTTGTGGACGTGTAACGCGTGTGGTTGGACAGGTTGTTGAAGCAACCGCCATGCCGGTTGCCGTCGGCGAGCTGTGTCGCATCGCCCCTGGATCTCCATCGAATGTCTTGGCGCAAGTTGTTGGTTTTCATGGAGGGGGCGTGTTTCTCATGCCTCTTGGGGAGGTTGAAGGCATTCACCCCAACTCTCCGGTTCTACCCTTGGGAAGAGAGTTCTACGCCCAGGTTGGCGATGGTCTGGTGGGACGGGTGTTGAACGGCATTGGAGAACCTATCGACGGGTTCGGCCCGCTGGGTCAGACGGAACATCGCATGCTGTCTGGAAACCGACCGGACCCCTTAGCTAGAACAGTGATCGAGGAACGGATTGCCACCGGGGTCCGAGCTATTGACGGCTGTCTGACCATGGGGCGAGGCCAACGCATAGGAATTATGGCGGGAAGCGGGGTTGGAAAAAGCATGCTCCTGGGCATGATCGCTCGCAATACCGATGCTGACGTCAACGTTATTGCTCTTTTAGGAGAGCGAGGTCGAGAGGTTCGGGAATTTATTGAGCGCGATCTTGGCCCTGAAGGGTTGAGGCGCTCCGTCATTGTAACTGCGACCAGTGACGAAGCGGCCCTGGTGCGGGTCAATGGAGCCCTCGTGGCAACAACCATTGCCGAGTACTTTCGCGATCAGGGAAAGAGCGTGATGTTGATGATGGACTCCGTGACCCGGATTGCGATGGCCTGGCGTGAGATTGGTCTTGCGGTGGGAGAACCTCCCACAACCAAAGGCTATCCGCCTTCCGTGTTTGCGGCTTTGCCAAAACTACTTGAGCGTGCGGGAACCGCAAAACGGGGTTCCATCACTGGACTGTATACCGTGTTGGTTGAGGGGGATGACTTTTCAGAGCCGGTGGCGGACGCGGCCAGGTCGATCTTAGATGGGCACATTGTTCTGAGTCGGGAGCTTGCGGGGCGACGTCACTTTCCCGCGATTGATGTTCTAGAGAGCGTGAGTCGAGTTCGTGGGGCTGTTATTACGCCGGAGTTTCAGGAAGCTTCAAACACGCTTCTCCGCATCGAGGCTGCCTACCGATCCCACGAAGATCTGATTTCGGTGGGAGCTTATAAGAAGGGTGCGGATAAGGAAGTGGACACGGCCATTCAGTTTCGTGACCAGATCAAGTCCTTCCTTTGCCAACCCCATGGGGAGCATCACGACCCGAGTATAGGGGATCAGAAACTGATTGAAATGGGCCGGGCGATGAAAACTTATGAAAGTAGGCTTCCGTGAAGCCTTTCGCTTTCCGGCTAGAGAGATTGCTGAAGCTGAGACGACAGCAGGTGAGGGAGCGGCGCCGGGAATTGGGTGTGGTTTTGTCGGAGGAAAGACAATTTGAAGAGAAATGTAGAGTGGCATTGGAACACTTGAGACGGTGTCAGAACCAGAGCTCGGACGGTGGAGAGGCAACGATTGGAGCAATGCGAAATCGGATGCTGACTACCGAGGCCGCGGAAGCGGTGTTGAACGAAGCTCGGAATAAGCTTAGCCGCGTTCAGGAGCGTGTGCTGGTTTGCCGGGAGGCCTATCAAGTTGCCTTTCGCGACGCAGAAGTTTTAGAAAAGCTTTATAGGAAAAACCGTGAGAGTTGGAAGGTTGAGCTCACACGGGAAGAACAGAAAGAATTAGACAGAATCTCACAGCAGATTCGATCCCAACGAGGTGACCGATGAAGATGCAAATCATTATTGCTGTTGTTGCTTTTGTGGTAACGGCCGGCTCCAGTATTGGAGTTCAGATGTTTTTTGCTCCAGACCCGCCCCCCATGATCGTCCCGGAAGAGGGGGCAGAAGAGGGGCACGGGAAAGGACACGATGACTCCCATGGAGCCGATCATGGCGAATCCCATGATGATGGCCATGGTCACGATGATCCTGGAGATTCGGAGCATGGGGACTCTCACGAAATCTCTCATGGGGACGGTCACGATGACGGTCACAGCGATGGCCACGGTGCCAAGCCTGGCCATGGCGAATCTCATGACGATTCTCATGGGGAGGGGGGAAACGCCGGTGACGGGGCTCTTGATCACGGTCACCAGGACCCCAACGCGGCTTCATCTCATGACGATGGTCATGAGAAAGATCCCAAGGCCTCTCATTCATCTGATGGGCCCAAGGGAGATCCTGCCTCAAAGAAGGCTGACTCAAAGAAGTCGGGGGAGCTTCCACAGCCGACGGGACATATATCTCCGCGTCGGGAAGTCGAAGAAAAGCCTGACAAGTACGGTGAGGGCATTGCCATGCCGGAGTCTCCAGTTCTTGTGTTTAATGAAATGGGGGGCGTGCTAGGAAGCATGAGTCCGGATGATGCGGCTGCTTTCATCAATGCCGTTACGGATGAGCGTGCAATAGCAATGTTGCGTGCGATGCGGCTCCGAGAAGCCAGGAAGATCCTCATGGCCCTTCCTCGTAAAAGAGCGCAAGTGCTTCGAGAGAAGATGTTAGATATCACGAAGGAACCATAGAACATGCTTACGAACATCGGCGGGGGAAATGCTGAACTAGCGGCACGTTTAAATCAACGCGAGTCGGAAGGAGAAAACCTGCTTGCTTTTTATCAGGCGTTTTCTGGCGCCGTCGAGTCTCTCCTAGACCTTGGGATAAATAAGGCCATAGCTCCATCTCCAGATGGAGGAAGCGGACGACAAGTGCCCGTGCCCAAGAATACTGGTTCGACAAATGCGGATCGTGGGGCTGATCGTTCGAAAGGTCCCGGAGATTCACCTCTCCAGAGGCAGGAAAACTCCGTCGAGAGTCACCGGGAGGACCGTCGACCGAAAGAAAAACTCGGCCCCCATGAAGCGGAGCCGGGAGCCACGTCTAGAGAGGCGGAACCGGAACCGACGAAG
>JABDJR010000200.1 GCA_013003415.1 Candidatus Eiseniibacteriota bacterium
CCCGCAACCCTCTCTGACGTTTGGAGTCGGCGCGGACATTCTGGTTTATGGAAGCGAAACCACCAAAGTCCGGTTGCCCTTGGTTGAAGACTTCGAACTCAACACGGACAACAACCTGGCCGGCTTCTTTTTGTTCGGTCAGTATCGCCCTTTCGCGGGGCCCATTCAGCCCTATGTGGAAGGCCGCGTGGGGTTCAATTATTTCTGGACCGAATCCAAACTGGAAGACAAGGACTTCTTTGACGACGGCGAAGTTGCGCGCGAAACAAACTACGACGACTTCACCACCTTTTACGGGGGCGGCGGAGGCATCCTGATTCAACTCAGTGAAGGAAATCGCGTTGAGGGGAAACCGGGAGTCTTTTTGGATCTCAAGGCAACCTACCTTCAAGGCGGCGAAGCCGAATACCTCACCGAAGGTGATATTGAGATCATCAACGACATTCCGGTTTTTAACGCTTCAAAGAGCGAAACCGATCGCGCGACCTATGAAATTGGAGTGGTTCTTACCTTCTAGAAACGCTGAATGGGCGCTCGACCTTTTTCGGGGGGACCTTGCGCATGGCTTGCGAGGGTTGGTGGGCGCTTGCGCCACCCCTTCACCCCGGAGCTCGGCGGTTGTTCTTCCGGGCCGGGTGGCGGATACTCCCCGGTTGGAATTGACCTAGGTAGGTTTTGAGGAGTTCAAGATGAAGCGTTGGGTTCGCGATCGGATCAAGGGGGCTATTAACATGACCCCCAAAATGCTATGCAAGTATGAGTTTGAGAAACAGAAGTTTCACAAATTCAACGAGCGACCGATCGAACTGAAGTTTGTTTTCGATCAACTCTCCGAGCTCTACCCCAAGACGATTCTGGATGTGGGAACAGGCACCACCGCCTTGCCCCATCTCATGCGGAACTGCGGTTTTGTGGTGACCGCGATCGACAACATCTCCGACTACTGGCCCGCCGGCATGGCGAACCGTCACTATCACGTCATTGACGATGACATCACCAAAACCAAGCTGACCCAAGAGTTCGATTTTGTGACGTGCATCAGCGTGCTGGAACACATCGAAAACCCGGACGATGCCATGAGGAACATGGTCAAGCTTCTAAAGCCCGGGGGGCATCTCGCGCTGACGGTTCCGTACAATGAGAAGAAGTTTTGCGAGAATGTGTATGAACTTCCGGAGTCGGCCAACTACGGCCGCGGGAACCCTTACAAGACGAGTGCCTACTCGCGCGCTGAAGTGGATCAGTGGTTAGCTGAGAGTCCGATGCAAATCGCTGAGCAACAGTACTGGCAGGTGTGGGACGGGGAGTTTTGGACCACGGGTAATCCGGTGTATCCACCCAAGCTGGTCACACCGGATGAACCTCACAGCTTAAGTTGTCTGCTGTTTCGCAAGAACGGCTAGCTCCTGAGAAGGCAGCCTGCGAAGCGCATACGATGCGGTCGTTCTTGAGCCGAGAAGCTAGGGAAGCAAGACGACCCGCTGGGTCACGACTTCCTTATCGCCTTGAATCCTCAGAAAGTAAACCCCCGCTGCATGGGATCGCGCGTCCCAGCCCAGAGTAAGATCGGCTTGGGGTGTGCCTCGGTATAGCGTTTCAACGAGCTGTCCTCGCACATCGAAAACCTCGGCCCTTCGAATTGCTTGCTCTTCCGAGAACACCCGAGCCCGAACCAAACGGGGTGAGGGGTTCCCCGAAAGAATAGAGACCGAAATGTGCCGCCCCAAATCCCCAAACGGGGTTGAGCTGACGGGGGCGGACACTTCGATCCACTCTGTGTTTTCGAGGTCGCCGTTGGCGTTGCCGCAGGGCACTTGGCTCATGAGGGCCCCGGCGTCAGGCGAGTCATAAAGGGCATGGGCAATCCAAACCGAACCCGGTGAACCCCCTAAGGCAGGACCCACTTCAACTAGCGCTTCGAGGTAGGCGCCGCTCGCTTGATCCACTCCGGTGGTGGTGCCGCTTCCTAGAGCATCAAACCAACCGGCCCAGTTGTTGGACTCCTCATTCCCCAAAAGCAAATCGTGGGGTGCGGTTTGTCCGGCCTTGTTCCAAGGCGCGAGCTGCAGGCCGGTGGGGTAGGCGTCGTTCACAAAGAAGAAGCGATCTTGGCCTGCGGCAACGGGAGCCGCCATGTAGAGATAGGTACCGTCGTAGCTTGCATAGAGGTCGGTGCCACAACTTGAAACCAGAGGCGCCCCCGCATCTAAGGTTCCATCTATCACAAATGGAGGACTCCCGCCCCCGCCGCCGGTCACGCTGACATGCCAATCGGCTCCACCGTTGTTGTCCCAGTTGCCGGCACCGTCGTTGAACACAAAGTCCACGGTGGTTGCGGTGCCGGGGATGACATAGTCGTAAGTCCAAACATCGTTCACGCCGTCGTAGGTCATGGCCGGGTCCGGAGTAATCACTTGAGTCCAGCCGCTATGACCAATGTGGATGTAGACGGGGTTGGTCGCGTTGTTAAGAACGCCGAGATTCAAATCGTAGGTGATGGTTAGGGTGTCGCCCACGGCCGGATTCTGAGGATCCCAACTCACGGCCGCGCCTCCGCTCGTGCCACCGGTTCCCACATAGACGTGCTGAATGGGGCTCTTCTTCACGTTGCCCTGCGTGTCGATCGCTTCAACGTAGTAGTCGAGAAGCACGTCGTCGTAACCGGTCAGCTCATACCAGTACTGATCGGCAATGTAGGTCGGCATGACGCTAAAATTGATTTCGGGGTTGTTGTAAACGTTCCCGGCGGGAAAGGCCCGCTGATTCATAGGGAGGGCGGTCCAGTTTCCAACTTCAGCGCCGCCGGCATAGGTTTCGTTCTGGGTGGAAGCAAGGGGGTTCGTGCCGTCGTTGTCTTCGCGCACGTAAAGCGTTACCGAGCTGATCCCGCTCACGTCGTAGGCGAAG
>JABDJR010000208.1 GCA_013003415.1 Candidatus Eiseniibacteriota bacterium
CCGAACGAATTACCGGGCTTCACTTTTTCAATCCCGTCGATCGCATGCCTTTGGTCGAGGTGATTGCAGGCCCTCAAAGTTCAGAGAGCGCGGTGGCAACGACCTACAAGCTCGCTCTCAAACTTGGAAAGACCCCCATTCTGGTTGGGGACTGCCCCGGTTTTCTGGTGAATCGACTGCTTGCGTTTTATCTTGGCGAGTCCCTTCACCTTCACGAGGAGGGAGTGCCCATCAGCCGAATCGATAAGCTCTTCAAGCAGTTCGGGATGCCCATGGGGCCCTTTGCTTTGCTCGATCAAATCGGGCTCGATGTGGCCGAGAAGGTGACGAAGATGGTTGGCGATGCCTATGGTGATCGACTCCCGACCCAAACGCGCGTGACCTCTCTCGTGAAGCAGGGGAAGTTAGGCAAGAAGTCAGGCAGTGGTTTCTACGACTACGACAGCAAAGGCAAGCCGCGACCGGGCAAAGAGTCGGTGAAAAGGTCGGCATCGTTCAACGATCACCAAATCCTCCATCGACCTCTCTATGCGATGGTGAACGAAGCCGCGCGCTGTCTCGATGAAGGGGTGGCCCGCCGAGCTCTCGATGTTGACTTAGGCATGGTCATGGGCACGGGCTTCCCGCCGTTCCGTGGTGGGCTTTTGCGTTGGGCGGACTCTATTGGAGTCGATCAAATCATCACCGAATTGGTCGACTGGTCACCCACTGAAGATCGTTTTACCCCTTCCCGCGCGCTTGAAATCCGTCGGTCGGGTTTTTATGAGGAAAGCGCAAGCGCCTCAATCGAGGATGAGGAACTTTTGTCGGGAGATGTGAGTGGAGGAACGCCAACGGGCGAGGTATAAACCGCTAGTAACCCGTTTGCCTGACCTGTCCCGCAAATCCCAAACCCACCGAGACATGCTCTGATCGAAGGATTCACTTCGAATGAGTCGACCCGCCACATCGAAGATGTCAAGATAGGCCTCTCCCTGAGTGGGCTCCCACTGAAGCTTGAGTGGACCTCGAGTTGGGTTTGGTCCGGGCTTCAAGATTCCAGGGTCATTGGCCAGATCATCGCCTACGCCACCCGGTTGCGTTTGGATAATGCGATGAATGATTCCGGTTCCGTAATCGGCAACATAGAGGCTGCTATCGGGGCCCACGGTGAGATCGATGGGGTTTCCAAAGCCGGTTGCGAATTCGAAGGGCCCCGGGTTTGCCGAGGGGAGACCAAGAAATGTTAGAGCAACAAAAGAGATTCGGTGGCCAAACGAAGTAAGGCAGTTGGGGACAAACACGGTTTGACCAAACTCCGCCACAAACAGGTAGTCCGAGCCGAATCCGCGGAAACCATCTCCGGTTGTAATGCCGGTAACACCGGCGTGGGGATCGAAGAAAACCGCCGGAGGCTGCGTACCCTCGCATCCGTTGTTGCGTTCGCATTCGCCAACCCCGCATGGTGGCTGTGCGCACATGCCCGTCAGATCGACGCAGTCTCCCACCCCAAAGCAATCCGGGTAGCCATAGTTCCGAAACGAGAAAAGCAGGTTCAGCTCGTCGGGGGCTTCATAACAGGTGAAGTTCGCATCTCCGGTGGGGCCATTGTCAGGGGCGTATAGTCGGCCGGTGCTGGTGAACACAAGATCGTAGGGATTTCGAAATCCTTCACCCATGACCTCAACAAAGGTTCCCGTGTTGGTGTAACGCAGGATGCGAGAAGAAAGGGGAGGCTGAACCCCTTCGGAGGTAAAAGAACCCACGGCCACATACAAATCACCGGCCGCGTCGAAAGTGATCCCGTTGTTTCTGTGATCGCCAATAGGGAGGCCGGTAACCAAAGTGTCGCGCACATCGGCCTGATGGTCGCCGTCTAAGTCGACGTGTTTGGTGATGATTCCGGAGTCTGGTTCTGAGCTGGAAACATAGAGATCGTTTCCCCAAAAAGCGATGCCTAGAGGTAGCGGATACCCAGAATCAAACACAATGGTGGTATCCGCAAATCCGTCGCCGTTGGTGTCGGGGAGACAGTAAATCTCACCAAACCGCGTGGCGACATAGAGAGTGCTATCCGGGGAGAAGGCAATCGAGGTGGGAAACGGCATATCCGTGGCGTACTCGAAGGCATAGTACCCCGGAATGGTTTCGATTGCGGCTTGGCTCTGCATGGGCGCGAGGCCCAGAAATATCCCCCCGCAGATGAGCAGCCTTAAGGCTAAGTGTTTCATGGATAGCTCGTTCTTGTTGTTATCACCGGCGGAACACAAATTCTATCATAGGATTCGACCCCCAAAGCGGAAACGAGCTGATTCTTCGTGTGCTTTGGGGGAAATGGCACAAGGAACACAAGGAAACTGTCTTGCACGTTTAACGAGTCTACGGGCCACTCGTGATACCTGGGGAGGGTGCAGCGAAATCCTGAAACATCGTGTAAAGTTCCTCCCACTATGACCACATCGCCAATGGCCCTTCCCCCGGACTCCTCTCCCTTTGGGCGGTTTCTGTTTCCGACGGTTGGAATCCTAACCGGTTTGCTGTTTCTAGTTTCTCAGTGGACCACCTCGCCTCCTCTGCTTACCGCCATTATGGGGATCGTCGCCCTGTCGTATCTCCCTGGACTTGCCGTTAGCTTGCATAGCGAGCGCCGCTTTGGTTTGTGGGCGAGCTGGATTTTGCCTTTGGTTCTGTCTCCGGTTCTTGTGGTTGCGGTTTCCCTCTTGCTGGCCTGGTTTGGAATTTCTTTGGAGCACGGAGCTTTCTGGGTGGTGTGGGGAAGCGTGGTCGGCATCGTATTCGCGCCCCAACCAGGACGTGAGTTAGAAGAGTGGACGGTTTCCACCGATGTGCCCGGGTTTATGCGGGGGAGTTCCGATCGTCACCAGGTTGTGGTGTTTTCGGGATTTGTTTTGGTGTTGATCGCCATACCGTTGCTCATGCAACCCTGGCTTCTTGAGTCCGGCCGAAGCCCCTATCATCAGGCGGTCATGACGGCCTTGAGTTTTGGGCTGCCTCCGCAAGATCCTCTTCTCGCCGGCTTACCCCTTCGTGACTTTTGGGGTTTCCATCTCTTTCTCTATCAACTTGCCGGTGTAACCCGACTTGAGCCCGCCTTTCTTCTTTTGGGTGGCAGCTTAATCATGGCGTTTGCCCTTTCCTTCTCCGTGTATCGCTTACTGACCCTGCTGTCTCTGGGCCATGCTCGAAGTCTTTGGGGAACGGGATTTTTATTCTTTGGTCTTGGCTCATTTCTTTGGCTTGGAGATGGGGGTATGGCCGCTGCGGGCTCGCTCCCTGTTTCGGCGGAAGGTGCCGATCTGGGTTTTCGTGGGACCGGTCTCTTCTTCTTGGAGCTGTTTCTCAATACCGGGCCTCTTACGGTGGGACTACTGTATGTTCCACTCCTTCTGATTTCGAGTATCGCAACGATCACCGAGCCCCGAAAACGCTGGAGCATTCTGGTTTTTCTCTCCGTCTTAGGCATGATGCTCTTTCATCCGGGGGCCGGGATTCTGGTGATGATTGCAACTGTGATTACCATTCCGGCATCTCTTATCGTGTGCCAGCTGAATCCGTTTCGCGGGACCGGAGCAAGGTTGAGTCTTCTTCTCATACCTGTTGGCCTTGGATTCGTATGTAGCTTTCCCTATTTGAGTTCGGTCATCGCCTCCGGCGGACTCCAGCTTGAGACTTTCCTGGATTTGTCCCTTTCCAGGGTGGGTTCTCAATTGCTCCCTCTTTCTGTGGAGCTTCTGCTGGCCTTGTTTCTTTGGGTAGAGTTCTTACAAGACGATGACGTGAAGCGTCAGATTTGGGTTGTGTTTAGCTTTCTGTTTCTTTGTCTCATGATGCTAGTTACGTTTGGTGGAGATCGTCCGCTTTGGGCTCCCACTCTCTTGGCTCACACCCTCTTATCCCTCTCCGCGGGAGCGATGGTACCCAAGTTGTGGTCTCGCTTACCTCGTCTAGGAAAGCCGGTGATCGCTCTCGTTCTTGCCGCACTTCTTTTGCCTAGGCTGGCAACCGGAGTTCAGGCTTACGCCACCTCGGTTGATCCCAGAGATTCGCGGGAGACCACGGCCGAGCTTGTGACTTGGCTCGAAGACCACACGCCCCCCCACAGCGTCATTGTGGATCAAACCCCGGAACTCGGGCTTCGCGCCGGTCGTCGGCTTTTTGTGGGGGGACAGAAGAGGGCGCGCACCCTGGGATACCGCGGTGAGGTCGTAACGACTCGAACCATCGCGTTTACAAATTTCTTACAGGGGAAAGAACTAGCCGACTCCTCTCGTGAGCATGTTCTCATCTTGAACGCCCCCATTTTTCTAGTGCGACGATTGCCTCAGGCCCTGAACCTACCTAATTCTCACGAGATGGAACCTCGTTTCGAGAACGCCGACTATCGCGTCTACTTTTGGGAGCCATCTCGTCCCGCGCTCCGGTCAGACCCTTGAGACGTTGGTTTGCTTGCGAAATGGTTGTCACCTCCGCTCAGGCAGAGATCGCACAGGCGGTGCTCTGGGACTTTGACCTTTTGGGTTTGGAAGAGAGTCCAAAGGGAGCGGAGTTTTCCGTTGCCGTGCGTGAAGCGCCTTGGCCCGAGGCGAAGCTTCATGAGCAGCTGAAGAGTTACAACGTAACGCCACTCTCGCTTCGTTTCTTCCCGATTGAAGAAGAGGATTGGCTTGCTCTGTGGAAAGAAGGTTGGGAACCGACCGCAATGGGCGAGCGTCTCTTGGTGGTTCCTGCTTGGTTGGAGCCTCCGAACACGAAGCGCAACTGTGTTCGCATTGAGCCGGGAATGGCTTTCGGAACGGGCACGCATCCCACAACCCAACTGGCCTACGAGGTTTTGGAAGATCTTCTGGTCTCGCACCCACGAGCGGGATGGATGGCGGATGTGGGTATCGGCACGGGAGTGCTTTCCCTCGGGGCGGCCATGCTTGCTCCGGGTTTAAAAATCTTTGGCACCGACTACGATGCTCAAGCGCTTCTCTCCTGCAACAAGAACTTGAAACTCAATCCTGGGGCGGGCGACAGGATTCACCTGACGCGCACCCTGAGCCTTCCCTGTCTGGCGGGGGCGATGCCGCTCATTGTGGCCAATGTGACTGCAGGTGAGCACGAGGTTTTGGATGCTGCGATTGAACACGCCTTGAGTCGCGAACATCCCACGCTTATTCTTTCCGGTTTCATGAGCGGCCAGGAAAAGGTCGCTTTAGAGCGATGGCAGCATCGAGGACTCAAGCTTCAAAGCAGGAAAGAACGGGACTCGTGGATAGCCCTACATCTTCAAGCTTAAGAACCGAAGAGATTCTCAAGAGTCCTCATCTTAGTAGGCTTGTGGTCTCCCTTGCCTGGCCGGTGGTGGTCAGCATGGGATTGCAGGGGCTGTTCTCGGTTGTCGACCTCTTTTGGGTGGGACGACTGGGGCCGGAAGCGGTGGCCGCGGTTTCCACGGCCGTGTTTTTTTCCTGGTCATTGATTGCGGTTGGCGAGGTCTTTTCGATTGGTGTCTTGGCGCTGGTGTCTCAACACATCGGAGCGAACGACCCCCATGCTGCGGCCAGAGTGAGTTGGCAGGGGTTCTTGTGGTCGACCCTGGCCGGGTTCGTTGTCATCGGGATCATTCTCTGGGGAGCCACGCCTCTCTACAAACTCATTAGCCCCGACCCGGAGGTTCAAGGGTACGGCGCCGTTTACCTAAGAATCTTGGTGCTCGCTTCTCCCGCCTGGTTTGCGAATCTTGTGTTTCAGGATTTGTTCCGGGGTGTAGGGGATATGAAGACCCCGCTGTACGTGCTTGGAACAGCTCTTGTGTTCAACATGATTCTTGATCCTCTCATCATCCTGGGGATTGGACCCTTTCCAGCCTGGGGGGTGGCGGGAGCGGCTTGGGCCAGCGTGTTGTCCCAAGTTTTGGCCCTGATCTTGTTTCTGGCCAAGAAGCGAAAACCGGTACCCTTTGCCGAGAACCGTCGGGGGTTAAAACCTCATCCCAAACTTGCTTGGCAGATGATCAAGATCGGGTTTCCCCTCGCTTCCATCGCGCTGGTGTTTTCCTCGGTCTACTTGTTCATGAGTCGAGTTGCGGCTGAGTTTGGAACCACGACCTTGGCCGCCTTGGGATTGGTGAACCGCATTGAGTCGGTTGCCTTTCTTACCATTCATGGTCTTGGTTTAGCCACCGCCACCTTGGTCGGGCAGAACATCGGCGCGCGCCAGTACCAGCGGGCGGCTCTCTTTGCAAAGCGTGCCAACTGGATTGGCACCGGAGTCGGTTTGCTGGCGGGTATTCTTTGCTTCGTGATTCCCGAGCAGATGATGGCTATTTTCACGAACGACAGAGACACGATTGAGGAAGGGGCTCGTTTCCTACGCATCATTAGCTGGTGCCTCATTCCTCAGGCTTGGGAGCTTGTGTTGGAGGGCGCCTTTTCCGGGGCAGGGCATACGCTTCCGGCCATGCTTATTTCGGTGCCGCTCTCGGTGGTCCGGGTTCCTATTGCCTGGTTGGCGGCGGTTGTTTTTGGGATGGGTCCGGCCGGGATTTGGTGGACCATCAGTATTACGGCCGCTATTCGAGGGTCTCTCATGCTCTGGTGGTGGCGACGGGATTCCTGGCAAACCGGGGTCGATCTGGACATCGCCCGAACCTAAAATCCGCACCGAACTTAGGAGTATTGGTATGACGGTATCGAAAGTGTTAAAGCAGTTAAAAAAAGAAGGCACTGAATCCTACAAAAGAATCCTCATGAACCACGGGGCGAAGGAGCCGGTGCTTGGGGTGAAGATCGCAGACATGAAAAAAATGGTGAAGCCCATCAAAGGCGACTATCCCCTTGCCCTGGAGTTGTATGACACCGGCGTTTACGACGCTCAGTACTTAGCCGGGTTGATCACCGACGACTCCAAAATGACGAAGCGAGACCTGCGGCGTTGGCTATCGAAGGCCAACTGCTCGTCGATCAGTTCGACCACCGTGTCTTGGGTAGCTGCGGAAAGTCGCTATGGTTCCGAAATGGCGGCGACATGGATCGAGGCTAAAAAGGAGACCTCGGCTCAAGCCGGCTGGGCCACCATGACGAGCTTGGTGTCTATAAAGGATGATGCCGACCTTGATCTGACCGAGCTAAAGCGTCTTCTCCAGAGGGTGAAGAAAACGATTCACAAAGAGCGCAATCTTGTTCGGTACAGCATGAATGGGTTCTTGATTGCGGTGGGGTGTTTTGTAAAACCCCTGACTCCGACGGCCTCCGAGGTGGCCAAAGCTATTGGGACGGTCACGGTTGATATGGGGAACACGGCCTGCGAAGTGCCCTCCGCGCTGGGCTACATCCAGAAGGTCAAGCAGCGAGGCACCCTCGGAAAGAAGCGCAAAGCCGCAAGGTGTTGATTTCAAGCAACTTATAAGAATGAGCATCCCTTCTTCGGCGGACTCAAGCCGGGCCAAGGTCCTGCCGAAAATAGGCTGAGGACTTTATCCGAGGGAAACACTCATGATTTTAAGATTATTGCTCGTTATGTTGCTTTTGGCCGGCATTCACTGTGGCTGGAAACTCACCAGTCCCGTGGTTGGGAACGCCATGCTTGAAGGCAAAATGAAGGAAATGGTCAAGAATCGTGGAATGCGCGGTGAGCGGGAGCTCCGCCGTGATGTCATGGCCTTTGCGGCTGAAAAGAACATCCCTCTTCATGAGAGCAACCTGTTTGTGAGGGTGGAAAACAATAAGACCACCATCGCGGCCGCCTACGAGCGCGACGTCGATCTCAGGATTTACCAACACCACTACGAGTTTTTCCCGGCCACGGACCCTTCGGTCAAGATCAAGCCCCGATCCATGCGCCGGGTCGCCCCCACCACTCGCTAGGGACAAAATTCTCCAAAAATAGATTTGTCGGCAGGGCCAAGGTGTGGCATTTTGAAACACTCCTATGGCACAGATACCTCGCACACCCGAAAACGAAGCTCTCGGCGTCAACATCATTGGGGCCACCCCCCGGATGCAGCGCATTTTCCGGTTTGCCTCGAAGATCGCGGCTACCGAAAGCGCGGTCCTGATCACCGGCGAATCCGGAACTGGAAAAGAGCTTCTGGCCAAGTCCATCCACTTTCAGAGTGCTCGCGCTCATGGACCCTTCCTTGCCGTGAACTGCGGAGCCATCCCCGAGAACTTGGTAGAGAGCGAGTTGTTTGGTCACGTGCGAGGGTCCTTCACCGGAGCCACCACGGATAAGAAGGGTCTATTCGAGCAGGCTGACGGAGGCACGATCTTCCTCGACGAGGTGGGGGAGTTGTCCCCACAAAGCCAGGTAAAACTTCTGCGCGCCCTGCAAGATGGCGAAGTCCGTTCTGTGGGATCCAACATTTCGATTCGGGTCGATGTGCGACCCATCTCGGCTACGAATCGAGATCTTCGCCAGGGAATTGAAGACAAGACCTTCCGCGAAGATCTCTACTACCGACTCAATGTGTTTCACATCGAGTTACCTCCCTTACGCGATCGCCAAGAAGACATTGCTCTCTTAGCGAGTTACTTCCTAGAGCAGTACGCCAACAAGATGCGGAAAACCTTGGCGGGCTTTTCCGAAGAAACCCAAGTCCTTTTGCTCCGCTATCGGTATCCGGGAAATGTTCGTGAGCTTGAAAACGCCATCCAACGCGCGGTTGCGGTGGCCGAGGATCAAGTCATTCGCCCTGAGGACCTGCCGCCGGAAATGCGCGAAACGGCTCAGCCGCAACTGCAAGGTCCAAGCGGTGGCCTAGAGATGCCCGCGGGGATGACCCTCGAAGAGGTTCAAGACAGCTACATTCGGTTCACCCTCGATCAGCTCGGGGGGAACGCCTCCCGGGCGGCACGTCAGTTGGGCGTGAGTCGCAGCACGCTCTGGCGGAAGCTCAAGCAGTAGGTCGATTCAGAAGGGGCGCTGGGTGAATCTTGAGGCTTGTAGAGGAGGTACGGATTCCGTGAATTTCCAACACACCTGTGGTTGATGCACCTGAGTTTCCGGAGCTCAATGCGAGCTGGGTCATTTTCCGCGAGCGACCTAACTGCTTGATCCGTGTCTACTTACCCTCCGTCCCGGGGCTGTCGTTAACTTGGCACAGAGCCTGCTCTATGTAGGAACAACCGACGCTTAGAAGGGTTCGCGTCACTAGATGTTTTTGACTCAAGGAGACGACCATGTTTTCACTTAAAAAGAAGAGCCTCGTTGTTTGCGCTCTTATCCCCCTCTTTCTTTTCGGCTGTTCCGAAACCCAAACCACACCGCAGGCTTCCGCACCGGAACTTCCGCCCGCGGAGTCGATGGCGCTGGATCTCAGCTTTTTTAGCGGCAACAACGCCCCCGGCGTTCAAGATGCTGCGGCTCAGACGAAACTTAACTTCCTCAACGCCGCGGTTCGCGCTGCCTTCTTGAACGTAGCTGTGGTGACCATTCTCACCCCGCCTCACTTGGCTTTTGCGGCTGCGATTCACACCATTCCTTCCAAGCAATCGGATGGGTCCTACCTTTGGATCTATACCTACAGCGAAGATGGTATGGATTATCAGATTCGTCTGAACGGTGCTCCGACGGGTGACAAAATCGATTGGGAACTTTCCTACGTGCTTCCTGGCCAGTCGGCTGAAGTTTGGTTTTACGGACAGAGCCACCAAGAGAACGACGAAGGCTACTGGATCTTCAAGGATCCGGAAGCGGCGGGCAAGCCCGATGTGTTCCGCATTGATTGGAATAGCAAGTCCGCCACAGATGCTTTCTTGGAGCTTGAGAACATTCATGTGGGACATGAAGAAGAAGGCGATCGCTTGACCTATTCCGTCGACGGCTCCGATGCCTTGATTGAGTTCGAAGACTTCTCCACCAGCGAAGTGTTCGACATTCAGTGGAGCGAAGCCACCGGCGCGGGAAGCTTGAAAATGCCCGAGTACAACAATGGCGAGCGTGCTTGCTGGAACGAAAACCAGGAAGACGTTGACTGCGGTGCCGCTGCGGCTTCGGTTGTGGCCAGCCTGAAGTCCAACTAGCCTAGAACAAAGCGCCTTTAGAGAAAACGCTCCGTGGATCCCACGGGGCGTTTTCTCGTGCTATCGTTTCCCCCCTCAGATCCCAAACCGACTTCCCGGCGTGAGGAAACGTGAACGCTCCATCAAGCTCCGAACAAACTGCGAATGGCCCCCTTGGCCTGAATCGAGCCGTGGTCCTCCCTGGGATTGTCGTTTTCGTGTTCGCACTCGTCGTGCGATGGCTTTACCTCACCGCGCTTCAAGAGACTCCCTACTTTGATTTCTTGCTTGTCGATGCACAGTGGCACGATCAATGGGCTTGGGATTGGGCGAGGGGGGAATGGTCCATGGGTGACAAGGCCTTCTTCCGCGCGCCTCTGTATCCCTTTTGGCTGAGCCGGTTGTACCAAGTTTTTGGTCATGATCTTTTGGCCGTCCGGATCGTAGAGATGGTCGTCGGCGGATTCACTTGTTTGCTGATCGGCGGGTCAGCCTACCGGATTGCCGGGAAGGCTGCCTTCTGGGTTGCGGGAATCATGGCCGCTCTTTATGGGCCCATGATTTTCTTTGGGGCCGAACTCCTCATTCCAAACCTTCTCCTGTTCCTTCTGAGCCTTTGGTTCTTCTTGAGTTTGGGAAAGAGTTCGAAGAGTCAGCTCCTCGCCGCACTTTGCTTAGGGTTGGCGATTGTGGCTCGGCCCAACGCCCTGGCTCTGCTCCCGGTAGCTCTGTTTCTGGCCCATCGCTTGTCGGATGGCGCGCGATTCCGGTGGGCTCAAGTTCTAGGCATCGCTCTACTTCCGGCTCTGTTTGTAACCGGGCTGAACATGAAGGCGGAAGGGAACTTCGTTTTTGTGGCCAGTCAGGGGGGCGTGAATTTCGCCGCCGGCAATCATGATTTCGCGACCGGCCGTTCGGTTGAGCTGCCCGGTTTCGAAAGCATTGCTAACTGGGGAGAGTTTCTTGAACGATCCAAGTCCTTGGCCGAGTCTCGCGAGGGCCGTGAGCTGACCAGCGGAGAAATCTCAAGGCACTGGTTTGGTCAGGGGCTGTCCTGGTTGACCGCGAATCCGGGAAAGGCCGTGGTCCTCTACGGGAAGAAGCTCTACTTCCTCTTCCATGCCCATGAGACGGCCAACAACCGCGATCTCTATTTTCAGCGGCCCGGCCCCCTGAAGTTTCTGCTGTTTTCGGGGGGGCAATTCTCGTTTCCCTGGGGCGTTGTTTTTCCTTTGGCGGTCTTCGGGTTGATTAGTTTTTGGAAGCGCGATTCCCGGATCAAATTGCTGGGGCTCTGGGTGCTTCTTTATGGTTTTTCGCTTCTGCCCTTCTTTATCAGCGGGCGCTTTCGCATGGGTATGGTTCCGGCCCTCATCCTGTTGGCAAGCCTGGGGTTTCTGGAACTGTGGAAACGACCTCACCCCTTAAAGCTCGTGATTCCCGTTTTGGTGTTCTTGGTTGTGAACTCGAGTTTTCTGAACGCGCGGGTTAGCAATCGCGGGCAGGAGTTGACCAAGCTCGGAGCGCTGTATCTTGAGCAAGGCAATTTCATCGAAGGTTTGAAAGCGCTTGAGGAAGCGGTGACCCTCGAACCGAACGATGTTTCGACCAACTATCTGTTGGGCGATGCGTACCTCGATCGTGGCCGTTTCGATCTGGCGCGGGTTCATTTCGAGAGATTGGTGAGTCAACGCACCAATGATGCTCGCGTCTACTTCAGTCTTGGCGTCTGCTACCTCGCAACGGAAAACTTCGACCTGGCCACACGCGCTTTTGAAGCGGCGGCCGAATTGCAGCCCGAGGATGCGGCGACTTGGATCAACCTGGGAGCAGCGCGAGAAGGTCAGGGCGAGTTTGCAGCCGCGGTGGATGCTTACAAGCGAGGGCTGATGATCAACCCCCGGGCGGAGATTGGCTACATGAGGTTGGCACTGCTGTGGTCTTCCAGAGGGCTCTACGAAAACGCCGTCTTCACCCTCACCGAGGCGGTTCAGAACATTCAGAACTCCTACCCCCTGCGAGCGGAACTCACCAAAGCCCTGATTGCGACCGGCGACTACGTGCTGGCTCAGGAGCAGATCGACATGGCGCTGCACATGAACCCCGAGGACCCGGAGGGCTTGGCCATGCAGGAGTGGTTGAGTAAAGAGCTAGCGAAGCGAAAACCCGGCGACCAGTAGCGGGCGCCGCTTAAACACCAGGCGCATTGTCGGTGTCAGCCATGGGGCAGGCTAGAACTCTCCCGAGTGTTCCCACATGGCCGCGGTGACGTTGTTGCCCGTATCTGTGAAGCCCGCGATGACAATCCGTCCGTCTTGCATTTGAGCTATCGACAGAGCTCGTCCCCCTTCACTC
>JABDJR010000243.1 GCA_013003415.1 Candidatus Eiseniibacteriota bacterium
ATCTCCAACCGCAAAAACATCGGGCACTTCGGAACGCAAGCTCCAGTCGACCAGAACGCCGCGGCCGGTTGGGATGCCGGATTCTTTAAGGAAGCCAATGTTCGGATGCACCCCGGCGGTTAGCCCCACAAACTGACACTCAATGCGTTCCCCGGTACTGGTTGTAACGGCTCCCACTCTTCCGTTTCCGTCGTCATGGATTTCTTTGAGCTCCGTTTCGCGCACCAGGCCTAGATGATCTTCTTCAATGATGCGATTCACCATCATGGCTTCTTCTTTAGGGAGAACGTTGTCCCAAAAGTTCACTTCGCGAATGAGAAAGGTAACGGGAACGTTTCGGGCGTGGAGCATCTCTCCCAGCTCAATGCCAATGAGGCCTCCACCCACAATCACAGCTTGTTTGATGTCTTGGATGTTCTTGTAGAGCAGCTCGAGATCCTGGATGTTGTACAAGCCCTGCACACCACCGAGGTCTTGGCCCGGCCAACCAAACTTATTAGATTCGGAGCCGCTCGCAATCACCAGCTTGTCGTAGCCCAATGGCTGGGTTTGCCCACCAAAGTGCAGCAGTTTCTTTTCGGTATCAATCTCGGTTACCCATGCACGCATTAGATCAATGCGGTGCTTTTCCCAGAAACGATCTTCGTAGGGCTTCGTATCCTCGTAGCGCATGTGTCCCATAAAGATGTACATGAGGGCGGGGCGGGAATAGTGATGATCGGTTTCGCCCGAAATCATCGTGATGTCCCAGTCGGGACAGTTTTCCCGGAGCCGAATGGCCGTGGTCACTCCGGCTATGCCGTTTCCGATAATGGCGACGTGCAAGAACATTCCTCCCTGAGCTGGCGTTACAGCGTGACAAGAAGGTATACGACGCGAACGACTGGTTTGGGAACAAGAATGTCAGTTTCGCGGTCTAAGTTTCGTGATTAACAGCGATTGGATGTGTGAATGAGCTGATTTCTTGGCGTATTGGAAGGGGTTTAGGGGGCAGAAGCGGAGGGGTTGAGTCGAACCTTGAGCCGGTAGCGGGCTGAGCTTTCTTCGATGGCGTCGGCAGGAATATCAAAACTCTGCACCTGATAAACGGGGTGAACAAACACGACCCGATTTCGAGGCGGCGGTTCATTACCATAAGCAATGACAAATCGCCCTTGCTGGTCTGTCTCCCCGGTAGCCACCAGGTTCGCATCATCGATCCACCTTACTTCGAAGATGACATCGGCAATGGGAGCCCCAGTTTGGGCATCGACTACCTCACCATCGAGGTAGGCATCGCCCTGGGAACATCCTGCAACCAGCAAACTCATGAGTATGAGTTGGCTAACAAGCAAATAGGGGCGCATGAGCAAAAACGGGCCCGGCCCAAGGGACGGGCGCCTGAAACGCGGCATGTATAACCTCCAACGACAGCCCTAAAACCCAGGAGACTTTAGAAAGTTCCTAAGAAAGCTGTTCGTTGAGCCAGGAGGCAAAGCCGTTTTCGGGGGAGAGATCTTTGAACACAGCCGACCCGTTGGCCTGTTGCAGGTTCTCTTCTTCCACCCATCCCGTTGCCACACCCACGGTCAAACACCCGTGGGCTCGACCTGCTTTGATGTCGTTTTGTGTGTCTCCGATCACCACCACCTCTTCGGGGTCAAATCCGATGTCGTAGTGATTTCTTCCCCGCTCGATGGCAGCGCCAACAAGCAGATGACGCTCAAAGCCATCTTCCCCAAACCCGCCGATGGGAAAGAACGGGTTCAGCTCGAAAGGATCGAGTTTGATTCGCGCACCGGGTTCCATGTTTCCTGTGATAAGCCCCAGACAAACTCTTGGATCGTGGTGAAGCGATTGAAGGAGTTCAGGGATGTACGGGCATGTCTTCAGTTCAGGCGTGGTGTCAACGTTGGACCGAAGATGACGAAGAAACGCCTCGACAAAGGTTGGATGAAGGGGGTCTTCGATCTGAAGATTGAGTGCGGTCGCCATGTCGGTGATGATGGCAGGATCGGTGCGCCCGCCAAAATGAACCTTATCCAGATCTGAGTTTTCGACGGCGCTTACGGAAAATACTTCCTCGAAGGCTTGCCGGAGGGCTCTCCCCCCCATGCCACCCCCCTTAATCAGGGTTCCGTCGATATCAAACAACACAAGATGCATGCGGGGAGTATAGCGACTATCCTTGTCTTGAAAATGACACATTGGATCCACCGTATCTTTGCCAGTTTGATCGCCCTAATTCTTCTCTTTGTTGTATCCACAGCGGGGAAGAATCTGCTCCCGCTTGACGATGCCTACATCTACCTGACTTATGCCGGGCAAGCTTTGGAGGGAAACCTCTTTCAGTACGGATCTTTGGACTCGCCGTCTTCGGGGCTCAGTAGTTTGCTTTGGGGGGCGCTTGTCATTCCTGCTGTGGCCTTGGCCCGGGTCAGTTCAATTCCGATTGGCCTATCCGTTCTTTGTCTTCAGGCTATTCTCGTCGCCTTCCAAATCGCACTCATCATTCGCCTTTCCTTGAAATGGCTTCCCAAACATTGGTGGCTTGCCCCCGTCCTGTTGGCGCTCTCTCCCTATTGGGTACTGGGTGTGTTCAACGGCATGGAGACTTCGCTCTACGGCTTGGGCTTGCTCTTGGCCGTTCATGTGCTTTGGGGAGGATCGGTTTGGTGGCTTTTGCTTTTTGTTTTCTGCCGGCCGGAAGCGGTCCTCCTTGGGCTCGCGGTTTTGGCCGTTCGATTTCTCCGGCGGAACACGGCTTCCTATCATTTTTCTAGGCGTGCGGGTTTGTTCGTCCTGTTGGCCGGAGTTCTGGGTGCCTTGTGGCCTTGGCTTCTCACCGAAGCTCCTTCATCCCCCTGGTTGGCGAAATCTTTGGCGGCCGAGCCCCATCCCGAAAAGCGTGAGTTTTATCTTTCGCGAACGCTCTATTTTGCGGCACGAACCCTTTGGTTTAGTTTGACCGGAGGCTTCCCGCAACCTCCCCTGAATGTGATGCGTTCGTTCTTGGACCCGGCTTCTTGGTTGGTTTGGGTAAAGGTCGGTTTTCTCGTGGGCGGCACCTTGCTTGTTCTTTTGAAGAAGCGAGGCGGCTGGGTGTTCTTGCTTTGGGTCGCGGCCTCGCTCCTGGTGTTGAATGCGATTGCCTGGGACGCTCAACACTATCGCTATCTGGTACCCGCGCTTCCTCTGGCGGTGTTGCTTGCGAGTTGGGGTTGGTTTTCCGGGCCCGCCAAGCTTCCCCGGGAATCGCTCCTGGGTTGGGGTTTGCTTGTGGTTTGGCTTGTAGGAAGTTTTGTGCCCGGCTCGGCGAGTTTCTATTCTCTAAACAAAGTCTATGCGGGGAGCGTTCGACAGTTATCTCAAGAGCAGATCGCGGTAGGTCAATGGATCGACCAGAATCTTCCGGCGTCGGCCCGGATTGCCAGTCATGATGTGGGGGCCATTCCCTATTATGGGAAACGCCACACGACCGATCTTATTGGCCTGGTTACCCCTCCCCTAGCCGGTGTGGCTCGCCATGGACAAGGCGCGCTTTGGGAGGCCCTAACCGAACTGGATTCGAGCCAGCTTCCCAGTCACCTGGCGGCAATCCCCGCCTGGATGCCCTATCTCTTTCGCACCACTTGGTTGCAAGAGCGCTTGTATCCCACTCAGGGCACCTCTCGAAACGCTACCGGAGATTCTTTTGAGGTTTGGTCGGTGGTTTTCGAAAACATGGAGCTGAGAAATGTTCCCTTAACCCAAGGGCCGGCGGCTGGGCAGGGGGCGATTGAAATTGTTGACGGGGTCGATATCGCCGACCTTCAAAGTGAAGCGGCTCATGCTTACCGATTCAATGCGAACTTAGTTTCCTCCCGTGAGATGACCATGGTTCGCGAGCTGACGTTTCGAAAACGGCCTTTACCCACACTCCCCTTGTCCTTGATCGACGGGGGTCGCGAACTTTCCGGTTCCAGTTCGTTCTTACTCGAGGTTCGTGATCTCGAGCGTGACGGTCTGCTACTGATACGCACGGCAAACTCTATAGAAACACGTCTTCTGGTGACCATTGGCTCCTGGAGCGGCTCGATTGATGTCCCGCGAGGAGAAACCGCGTTCTCAGAAAGCGAGTTGTTCATTCCCTCCGACGTTTTGAAGTCAGAAGCTAGCCATGGAGTGATTTCCGTTTCCGTGACTGGAGGAGCGCGTCGCGTCTTCCATTGGTGGCTGCTTCAGTAGCCTTCGCCCCTACGCTTCGCCTTGGGTTTGCCTTGGGTTCGCCTAGCTTTGACCTAACGATACACCCAGTGTCGCAGCCCCAAGAAATTGAAGACGAGCAGCATCCCCTCGCTAAGTAACTTCCCGGTTAGGGAGTCGAGCCCGAGCCCGCGATGGAACACTCCAAGCAAAAGCTCCGACAACAGCATGCTCACAAAGAACACCACCCAGAAGCGAGAGAACTGCAAGGCCACAGCACCTTTGCCGGGAGGAAAGGTGAAGCGCCGGTTCACTAAGAAACATGCCAGGCCACCGGCGGCT
>JABDJR010000261.1 GCA_013003415.1 Candidatus Eiseniibacteriota bacterium
ATGGATGGTGTATGAATAGAGGCCCTTTTTTGGGGGCCTATCTGCCCTAGCCGACCCTCGTGGCCTACCCCAGCGAATCGACAGGAGCCCTTTAGAATGCCTCAATCTACCCGACATATTGGTCTCTCTCTTGGAGCCGATGTATGTTGGCCCATTTGCTTTGAAGAAATCATCAAACGACTCGACCTTAAGCTTGAGCTTCCGGACGAGACCGTCACGTTTGACGTTGAACGCGTCACCATCGAACCATTCGATCTGCGCCAAGATTGTAAGTACGACGTGGTCGTTGACCGACTCACCCACTGGTACCACACCAGTCGCGAGTGGATTAAGAAATCGATCATCTTGAATGACCTGTACGTCTTCAACAATCCGTGGTCCTTACAGTCCATGGAGAAGCAGACAACCTACAGCGCTATGATCAAACTGGGTTTTCCCATTCCTCAGACTTGGTTGGTGCCACCCAAAGAGTACGAGAAGGTCGCTGACTTAGAACCGACTCTAGCTCGTTACGCGCGCATGTTCGACTTGGGTGACGTGGGGAAAGGCCTGGGCTATCCCATGTTCATGAAGCCCTACGATGGCGGTGGTTGGGTTGGAGTCAGTCGCATCGACAATGAAGAGGCGCTTAAGGCAGCCTATGAACAAAGCGGCAAGCATGTCATGCATCTTCAGCACTCCGTCGAGGATTTCGATGCGTTCGTGCGTTGTGTGGGTGTAGGGCCACAGCTTCGTTTGGTTAGTTACGATCCCGCGGCTCCCTTGCACGACCGCTATCGCATGGAAGAAGATTTTGTCGACGCCAAAGATGAGCAGATCCTTAGGGACATGACCTACACCATCAACGCGTTCTTTGGCTGGGATTTCAACTCTTGCGAGGCACTCCGGAACAAGGACGGTTGGTTCCCTATCGACTTTGCGAATCCGTGCCCGGACTCTCAGGTCACTTCACTCCACTGGCACTTCCCGTGGCTCGTTGGGGCGATTGTAAAGTGGGCCATTTTTTGTGCGGCCACAAAACGCTCCATGCGCATGAACTTAGACTGGGAACCCTTCTTTAAGATCAACGAAGAGGGCGGAACGTTTGAGGAAAAACTCCCTCGCTACGCAGCCCTGGCGCGAAAACGCCTAGACGTTGATGCCTTTGACGAGTTTTGCGTGAAACACCTTTCCAACTTCGATGAAGTGATCTGGGAGTTCTTCGATTCCGATCGAGCCCGGGAAGCCATCCAAGCTAAGGTGGAAACGCTTTACCCCGAACACGAAATCGAAGAATTCACGAATCTCTTTTGGGATCGGATTCAAAACTGGCGCGAAGGTCATCGCCCATAATGCCTGGAGAAAGCATGAAGTTAGCCACCAAATGGTATTCCCCCCGACTCGAAGAAGAAGTCAACGTTGTGCGCTGGGGGCACTACGGAACTCCGGTTCTCATTTTCCCAACCGCGGGAGGCGATGCCGAAGAAATCGAGCGCTTTCTCATGATCAAAGTCCTGGGAGACTTGATTGAGGCGGGTAAGATCAAAGTGTATTGCTGCGACAGCGTAGCCGGGCGCGTGATGGTGCGCGGAGAAAGCTCCCCACAGCACATTTCCTGGATGCACGCTCAGTTTCAGTCCTTCATCTATAACGAACTGGTCCCCGCCATTCGGAAAGATTGTGACGATGAAGCCATTGAAGTCATTGCCGCCGGCGCCTCCATCGGGGCGTTCAATGCCTTGGCCGTGGCCTGCCGGTACCCCGATGTCTTTTCAAAAGCGATCTGCATGAGTGGCACCTTCGATTTGGTCCGCTTCCTACCCGGCGGTTCCTACACGAAGGACTTCTACTTCTCCTCTCCCATTCATTTCCTTCCCAACCTCGATGACGGGGAGCAGCTAGAAAAGCTCCGTGAACGCATGATCGTCTTCGCCTTTGGTCAGGGACAATGGGAAGACCCAGAGGAGTCTTGGCGTATGGCAAAGATCCTGGGTAATAAAGGCGTGCCGAACCGGGTCGATCCTTGGGGGCCGGACTACGATCATAACTGGCCCACCTGGCGCACCATGTTACCTAAGTACCTTTCGGAGATGGCCTAACTCTACCGCTGCGTGCGAACTCAAATCTAGCATTCAGAAACGCTACCCCTACTTTCGGGTTTGAAGGCGTACCCGTAACGATCTCTCGTGAGCGTAAAGCCCTTCAACTCGTGCTAGTTCCGCCGCGGCTTCCATGACAGAGAGATCGTTTTCAGGGTCGTAGGCTTGAAC